>CAYZPL010000054.1:0-6374 GCA_964480415.1 uncultured Candidatus Izemoplasmatales bacterium | reverse complement strand
TTAAAACGCTTTCAGTCTATATTATTATATCATAATTGACAAAAAAGAAAAGATTTTAAAATACGATTTTTCGAAACATAAATCAAGATAAATAACATATAGCGCCAAATAAACAAAAATAACAAGAAAATAAAAAAAGAGGAGAAAACTATCTCCTCTTGAATGACTATATGATAAGCGACTTTCGATTGAATAACTCGATGCTTCCGACGAAAACGGCGCCGGAGAAAACAAGCAATATTACTGCCGATAACCAACCGTTTCCTCCACCAGATAATATGTAATCAGGGTTGATCAGGGCATATGGTGAGAAGTACTTTAGAAAATCGGTCTTATCGCTGATTGAACTCAACATGTTGAGTACAAAGAACGATATCAAAAGTACTCCGGTTACGCCTAAACTCTTTGATGAATCGCCGAATAAAACCGAGAACAGGAAAGCCACTCCGGTAAGCGCTAAATGGACTGCGAAAGTAACAAGATTCAGCATGAGAAAGCTTCCGATGTCAAGTAGTCCGGGGAATCTAATATGCGCAATCAATATTATCAAACCCACATTGAATCCTAAGACGAACAGCAATGACAAAACATAGAAAACAGCTTGTGTTGTGATTATCCTTTTTCTTGTGTAAGGCATTGTGATCAGATATATCATACTTCCCTTGTCAACATGTCTCGAGACAAGTCTCGTTCCGACCATGATGATGAATATCATCGGGAAAATCACCATGATGAATCCATATAGATAGCCACCGAGGTATTTTGTAATATCTCCCGCGATAAGATCAAAACCGAACATCTTGATCATCTGTTCCGGCAACATGTTGATAATCGCTTCAAAGCCTTGAATGCTTTGCGGATTATACATACTTACACTGATGGTTCCATACATCATCAGTATGAGAGTGAAGATGATGATCAACATCTTGTTCTCTCTCAAATCGAACATGAAAAGATCCTTAATCATTCTTCTCACCTCCGTAGAACTTCATGAAGATGTCTTCAAGCGTCTGTCTCTTGCTTTCTATGTATCTAACATCATATTCACTGAGTTTGCTCAAAAACTCCTTATAATTGTTTTTAACAGAAATGAGATACCTGTTTTTACTTTCCTTTTTAACATCCAATCCGGATTTCAAAATCTTGTCGTTTTCCTTAGCCAAGGTCACGAGATACAGATCATCCAATTTCTTCTCTTTCTTCTTGAAATCTTCTATTGCGATGATTCTGCCCTCTTTGATTATCCCTGCTCGGTCGCATACTCTTTCGACTTCTTCAAATATATGTGATGACATCAGAATCGTTTTTCCTTTTTTCTTTTCTTCCAGTACCATTTCTAGAAATATATTTTGCATCAACGGATCCAACCCGCTTGTCGGTTCATCTAATATCAATATTTCCGGATCATGCATAAAAGCGGCGACAATCCCCAGTTTCTGCTTCATACCTTTTGACATTTTTTTAATCAGACCTTTTGTGTCAAGTTCGAATCTCTCTACCAAATCCTTGCGTTTGGATAAGTCTGTTATTTTTCTCATCCGACAGAGAAAATCCAAAAATTGTTTTCCGGTGTAATTATCGAAAAACGCCATTTCTCCTGGTAGATATCCAATTATTGAATTCACATCCACATTATCGATACGTGGATTGAGGCCGTTGATTGTGACGCTTCCGGCTTTAACGTTCATCTGTCCTAAAAGACCTCTTATCGTTGTCGTTTTTCCAGCTCCGTTAGGTCCTAAGTATCCGAAAATCTCACCGTCATTGACGTTGAAATTCACATCGAAAATTCCTTTTCCTGACTTATAAATCAATGTAAGATCCTTGATTTCAATCACAATTGCACCTCCGATTATGAAAATGTCTTTATTGACAGTTTATTCTTATTGCTCATATTTGTCAATATGGCATAAAAAAAGCGGAGGTTGTTCTCCGCTCGATTTTTTTCACACAAAAAAACGTTCTTTCTATCATTGAATTCTTGTCACTAGATTATCACAAGACTATAGCAAGTCTTTCTTCTTTTGCTCGTACTCTTCTTCAGTGATAGCGCCGTCTTTGTATAAGTCGTAATATCTTTTCAGTTCCTCGGCTTTACTCTTGCTGCTTGAACCGAAAGCACCCCCGGTAGTGTCGGCGACTTCGTCCAGATTCCAGTGTTGACGAAAGTCTTCGTCCGATTGTGTAAGCATGACAATTCCTTGATAAAGACCGATCAGTGCCGGAATACCCGTCCAGAAAAATATGATGGATAATATCCCGTAGTCAGATCTACCTAAATAAAATTGATGAATTCCAAATCCCCCCAAAAATATGGCCAACAATCCTGCAGTTATCCTGTTTTTCATAATTCCCTCCATAAGAAACTTATTATCTGATTACAATCAAATGTGAGTTTACTGTATATATTATATCAAGAAATCAAATTATATTCTAGTTACAAGACTAATATCAATAAATGAGAAGATCCAAAGTATAGGTTTTTTGGATAATCTTTTTGAAAAAGGTTTTATGAAGTAATGTTTTTTGATACAATATTCAAGTGGAGGACTAAACAATGAAATATCGAAGTCTAGGAAAAAACAAAAAAGTGTCCATTTTGGGATTCGGCGCTATGCGCTTGCCGATCATCGATAACGATTATGGAAAAATCGACGAACCGAAAGCTATCGAATTAATTCGTTATGCCATCGATCATGGCGTGAATTATGTCGATACCGCTTATCCATATCATTCGGAAAAGAGCGAACCTTTAGTAGCTAAAGTACTGAAGGACGGATATCGCGAAAAAGCTTATGTAGCGACAAAACTTCCATCCTGGCTGATCAAGACTAGAGAGGATATGGATAAATATCTGGATATCCAGCTTGGACGATTGGAAGTTGATTATATAGATTATTATCTTTTGCACGCACTTAATAAAAATCATTGGGACAATTATAAAAAACTTGGTGTCTTCGATTTTATTGAAAAAGCCAAAAAAGCCGGTAAGATAAAACACATCGGATTCTCTTTCCATGACGATTACGAAGTCTTCGAGGAAATCATCAAAGGATATGATTGGGATTTCTGCCAGATTCAAATGAACTACTTCGACGAAAATTATCAAGCCGGGCTTAAAGGCTTAAAATTAGCTGGTGAACTCGGAATCGATCTCATAATTATGGAACCTTTGAGAGGTGGCAGACTGGCGGCTCAAGGATCTGGATTAATCCAGGAAACATGGGATAAAGCTGAACAAAAACACACATCCGCGGGATGGGCTTTACGTTATCTTTGGAATTATCCTGAAGTCAAAGTGATCCTTTCCGGAATGAACAACTTGGACCACATCAAAGAAAACATCGCTGAAGCAAGTTCGGCTGAAGCGAATATGCTGACGGAAAAAGAGACCGAACTGATCAATGAAGTCAAAGGTATTTACAAATCCAGAATCAAAGTGGACTGTACCGATTGCAAATATTGCATGCCTTGTCCTAACGGCGTCAATATTCCAGGTAATTTCGCTATATATAATGATTCTCACATGTTTGATGACAAAATACATTACATCAAGCAATACAATAACTTCCTGAAACCGGAGCAAAGGGCGGATCAATGCATACGTTGCGGTGAATGTGAGCCACAATGTCCACAGCATATTGAGATTATGGATGAACTCGAAAATGTGGACAGATATTTTAGCAGCAAATAACCTATTTAGTAACCCCTGACATCAAGTAAAAAAAGCAGCAAGTAAATTTGCTGTTAACTATTTGTATGTAAGGTATAATAATGATCTGAAGCTGTCCAAAGGTTTTTGAGTTATTTCGACAACTTATCACATGTTAAAAAAATAATATACTGAAATAACTCTTCTACCGTTCGGGCAAAGCAGTTTTCATAAATTTTACAACTATTCTTGCAAAAAAAAATCACGGATTCATTCCGTGATTTTTAGTTAAACATTAATATTGTGCACCAAATGGCAATAACGACAATGATGCTAACTTAAAACATTGTTTGCCAAAAGGTATACCAATAATCGTTATGTAGAAAAAGAGACCAATAATCACATATCCAACCACAATTTCCCAGCCAAAGAAAATCAGCCATATGATGTTAGCAACCGGATGTGAATCAAAATTCGTTTGTACTGTTTTTCCAAAAGGAAAGGCTGAAAATGATGCAATTTTAAAGCACTGAACTCCAAAGGGAATTCCAATTATGGTAATACACCATACCAAGCCTGCTAGAAACCACGACACAAATGAAAATAGTCCGACAATGATAAACCAAATAATGTTTCCTATTAACTTCATCTACTTTTCTCCTCTCTATAGTTTGTATTTTATTGCTTTTAAATATATAGTCTATATTTTTGTAAGTAATACAATTTATGATTCGTTCAATAATAGCCGTTTATGATAAATGACATAATTAATCACTAAAGATATTTAAAACGCCAGTTTTAAGGGTTGAAAATGCTAAATCTTTGCCCTTATCCACAAAATTAAACATTCATATTCTAATAATTTATAAATAGGTCCACCGTTTAGGAACTATAAGATTTATTTCGCAATTAGAACATTTGATGGGCTTTTCACTTAATAAAGTCCTATTAAATATCTTGATTGTTTTATATTTACAATTTGGACATTCTCTCATAATGTTCCTCTTTTAATAAATTTTGCTAAATTATTTTAACTATAATATACCACTTTTAGAATTTCCTTTCAATGCATAACGAAGTTTTTAATAACTTGATAGATATATATTAGTAAAAAAAATGGGAACTGATATCAGTTCCCATAGAATTGTGCAAAATAAATATTTTTTCTACTCTTTAGATGCATTGGTTCTTCTGCCGTTAATTTTAGTCTTAGTTAAAGTGTTGCCCAATATTGATATTCAACTATTGATAAACGTTATCAGCTTATGTTCCAACGCGATTAGCATGTGATATAAATTGCACTTTATTTAATTATTTATATAAATTCCTTAATAAGTCGTTTTACATCTGCGGAGTTCGTCTTTTTATCAATAAGAATTCCGCCTTCCTTTAGAACTGGATTTTTCTCACTAAATGTAGTTTTAGCTTCATTATAAATGACTCCAATAGGAATTTTATCGCCGAACTCCATGGCTTTTTCCATTGCTTTAATTTTATTTGATGGATCATATTCTTCATCTAGTTCATACACTCTATCCTTATACCATCTAAATGTATTTACTTTATTAAAACTGACGCATGGTTGAAAAATGTCTATAAGAGCATAGCCTTTGAACATAATCGCTTGTTTCATCAGATCGATCAAATGTCGCTTGTTGCCAATAAATCCTCTTGCTACAAAACCAGCTCCGGCAGCGATTGCCAAAAGAACTGGATTTAGTGGCGCATCAACGTTTCCTTCCGGCTGAATTCCCGATTTGAATCCTTCTGCCGATGTAGGAGAAGCTTGGCCCTTTGTAAGGCCATATACCTGATTGTCATGAACAAAATGGGTAATATTGGTGTTTCTACGGATGTTATGGATAAAATGATTTCCGCCTTCACCGTAGGTATCGCCATCTCCGGTGCTGACAATGACCGTTAGTTTATCATTGACGATCTTAATGGCCGCTGCTGGAGGAAGTCCTCTTCCGTGCAATCCGCAGAAAGCATTCGCGTTAATATACTGTGGTATTTTTGCGGCTTGTCCAATACCCGCAACCATTACGACTTCATGAGGATCCTTTTCTAGTTCTTCTAACGCAGTCTTAAGACAATCTAGCAAACTGAAATTACCGCATCCAGGACACCAAGCTGTTTCGAAAGTTTCAAATTTATTCATTGGTTCCATCTCCTTTCAGTTGATTCGCTATATATTTTCCTGACATCTGTCTTCCGTCATATTTTAAAATACTACTAGAACACTCTATGCCTGTATACTCACGTATGATTCCAGCTAGTTGTCCGGTCGAGTTTTGTTCAACATTAATGATATTTTTTGCTTGTTTAACCTTTTCTCTCAATAATTTTTCCGGAAGAGGGAAGATATCTCCAAAGACAAGCGCTGCGACTTTTTGTCCTTTACTGTTATTTAGTATTTCTAACGCCTCAGACAAAGGTCCGTACATCGATCCCCAGCCAATCAGTAAGGTGTCGAAGTCATCAACACCAATGAAATCAGGTTCTTTGAGCTCTTTTCTTAGTTTTTCAAGTTTCCTCATCCGTTTATCTGCCATTTGGACGCGAACTTCAGCCGATTCCGTTATTTTACCGGATTCATCATGTTCATCGCTATCTACCGCAACGATATGTTGAGGATTCCCAGGTATTAGTCGTGGAGAAATTCCATCATCGGTTAACCTGTATCTCTTATACTCTCCGTCGTATTCTCTTAATGGTTCTG
>CAYZPL010000053.1:0-6377 GCA_964480415.1 uncultured Candidatus Izemoplasmatales bacterium | reverse complement strand
ACGGAAAGACGAAATCGATTCTCATGGCTGAAAGGGTAGCCCTTAATTTCTTGCAGAGAATGTCTGGAATAGCGACTCTGACAAGTAAATTCGTCAAGGAGACCGAAGGTACCAAGACCGTCATTCTTGACACAAGAAAAACCACACCTAATTTAAGAATCCTGGAAAAACAGGCTGTAGTCGACGGCGGCGGTAGAAACCACAGAATGAACCTGTCCGACATGGTGATGTTAAAAGACAACCATATCAAAGCGGCGGGATCGATCATCAGCGCTGTCGACAGAGTGAAGGCGAACATACCTCACGGAGTCAGAGTCGAAGTCGAAGTGGAAAACATTTCTGAATTCCAATCGGCACTTAATTCCGATTGCGATATCATCATGCTCGACAACATGGATCTTGAGACCATGAAAGAATGCGTCGAGATGAATCAAGACTCCAAGATTCTCGAAGCTAGTGGGAACATGACTTTGGAAAAAATCAAGTCCGTAGCCGAGACCGGTGTAGATTACATCAGTGTCGGAGAGTTGACGCATTCATACAAATCGCTTGACATCTCATTAAAATTTTAATAAATCAATCAAATATATAAACGACAGACAAAAACAAAAGAAGGAGTGATCGATATTGTTAAAAAGCAAATATCAATGGAATCTACTGACTAAGGAATTGATTCCTGATAGTAAGATATTCAAAACCATCCTTAAGAACCGAAATATCGAAGACTATGAAACATTCCTTTCCGCAGGTAAGGAATCTTTGCATAGTCCGTTGCTCCTGAAAGATATGGATAAGGCTGTCACAAGAATCCATAAGGCGATCAGTGCCGACGAACTTATCATGATCTACGGTGACTACGACTGCGACGGTATCAGTTCGATTGCCCTACTCTACCGAGCTTTGAAAGTCAAAGGTGCGAACGTAATCTATGATCTGCCGGATAGATTCATCGACGGATATGGACTCAACAATCGCGCTGTCCAGGAAATCATAAAAATGAAAGTCAAACTCGTGATTACCGTGGACAACGGAATCTCCTGCAGCGAACAGGTCGACATGCTATGTGAGGCGGGAATCGATACGATAATAACCGATCACCATGAGATTAGCGAGGATGTCCCAAAAGCCTATTGTATCATCCATGCCAAACTAAGTCCGGATTATCCGTTCAAGGAGATAGCCGGCGTTATGGTAGCCTATAAGCTGGCTTGTGCTTTGCATGAAAGCACGATGGACGAGCTTATGGATTTGGCGATGATCGGCACGATAGCCGACCTGATGCCTTTGACAGATGAAAACCAAGCCATGGTCAATCTCGGCTTGCAGCAACTAAAAAAGACTAAAAACCTCGGTTTGCAGAAACTTATCGAATATACTAATATCGACATCATCAACACCACGGCGATCGCTTTCAAACTGGCACCGAAAATCAATTCCAGCGGACGTCTGGGAAAAGCGCTTGACGCCGTCAGGCTTCTGGTGACCGAAGATCACAAGGAAGCCAATGCATTGATCCTCAAGATCGACAGAAACCACAAACTGAGAAAGAAACTGACGGAAGAAGCCTTCGAGACCTGTGAAAAACTTATCAATCCGATGGACAACATCATCGTCGTCGCTTCCCAGGACCTCCATGAAGGTGTCATCGGTATCTGTGCCCAGAAGATAGTCGAGAAATACCAACGCTCGACACTTGTGATCACAGTCGACGATACCGGAATCGGCAAAGGTTCGATGCGTTCGTTCGGAGATGACAACATCTTGGACATGCTTCACGATTCCAGTGATCTGTTGCTTAAATACGGCGGCCATTCACAAGCGGCCGGTTTGCAGATAAAATTCGAGAATATCGGTCAGCTCAGACGGAGACTCAACCAACTAGGAGAATCATTGCAAGAACCGATTATTGACATCGATATGGAACTGGATCTCTGCGACGTCAAAATCAGTACAATCCAGCTGGTGCAGGACAGATCGTTCTACACCGCTAGTTATCTGTTCAAAAACCTACAAGTGATCAAAAAGCATATACTGGCAAGAAAGCATACAAAACTTGTGCTTTCATGCCATGGAGTATTATATGACGCACTCGACTTCAATAGTTTAGAGTATTTCTATTCTCTGGAAGAAGGCGATGTCATCAATCTCTGCGCAGGACTTAATGTCAACAATTACCGCAACACCCATTCTTTGCAGTTGATGATCAAGGACATCTCCTGTGACGGTGTCCAGGTACTTGACATGCGCAAGACACAGGACTATTCGGAAACATGCAAGTGGGTCAGCAACAGGATTGTCGAAATCGATGACAAAGTCCTGATGGAGAACAGTCTCGAACACATTCTCGAAAAGACGAAATTCATCAAGACTTATTGCATAAAGCCGAAAGAATACCGGACAAGCTACAACAAGATAGCCAACCGTACAGAGCTGCAAAAGATCTTCGCAATGCTTCGTGGTTATCAGGAATTCACAGTCGACATGCTTGTCAAACGGACTGACTATACATTCCTAGTACTAGACCAAGCAGTAAGAATCTTCACAGAACTTAACCTCATAGAAAAGACGAAAGATGGCTTGCGTGTCAACAGGTCTGTCCAAAAAGTGGATCTCAATGATTCACCAATATTCAGAAGACTTCTGGATAAGAAAGAACAGATCAATTGGTTGTATACGGAAGATATAATAAAAATAAAAGAATTTTTCATAAAAAAATTGGAGGAACAATCATGAAATATACCGACTATATCAAAAACGTACCTGATTTCCCGATCGAGGGAATTCAATTTAAAGATATAACACCGCTTATCGGTGACGCCGCCGCATTCAAAACGGCCATCGATGACCTTGCGGGATTCGCCAGAGCGAACAATGCCAACGTCATCATCGGTCCGGATGCCAGGGGTTTCATCATCGGTGCACCTGTCGCATATTCGCTGCAGGCTTCATTCGTGCCTGTGAGAAAGCCGGGGAAATTACCCCGCGAAGTCATCAGTTACGAATATGAGCTCGAATACGGTAAGAATACCTTGTGTATGCATAAGGATGCAATCAAGAAAGGTGACAGAGTCGTAATCATCGACGACCTGCTTGCGACCGGAGGTACGGTAGAAGCTACGATTAAAATCGTCAAGGAAGCCGAAGGTGAAATCGTCGGACTTGGCTTTTTGATCGAACTTGTGGATCTTAAGGGCAGAGACAAACTAACAGATTATCCGATCAAAACATTGATGCAATTCTAAAACAGGAGGATGGATTGTGGCAGTAGATTACTATAAACCGCTGGAAGAAGCCATAACTGAATATTTGTCACAACCGAAGCACCTGGATATGATCAGGCGCGCTTTTGACTATGCGAAATCGAAACATGAAGGACAATACAGAAAGTCAGGCGAGCCTTATATAGTCCATCCAAGAGCCGTAGCCATCACTTTGGCTGAATATCGTGTCGATCCTAGCACGATCGTCGCCGGACTTCTACATGACATCATCGAAGACACAGACACCAAATACTCGGAGATCAAAGAACTCTTCGACGAGGAGGTCGCCGACATCGTCGACGGACTGACAAAACTGCAAAGCCTGCATTATGAAGTCTCAAAAGCCGCGCAACAGGTAAGAAACCACCAAAAGATGGTTTTGGCCATGGCCAAGGACATCAGGGTCATTTTCGTCAAGTTGGCTGACCGTCTAAACAACATGCGGACGCTCGGATATCTTGATAACGAACGTCAGACACGTATCTCAAGAGAAACGCTGGACATTTTCGCACCGATCGCCCACAGGCTAGGTATGTACAGACTGAAAGCCGAACTTGAGGATCTTTCTTTCAAATATCTATATCCTCACGAATATCAGGACATCTCCAAGCTGCTGCGCGACAAGAAGGGCGATAGGGAAAACGATGTGCAGATGATGAAAGCAGCTCTTTCGGAGATATTGAAGGAAGAAAAATTCGAATTTGAAATCAAAGGAAGAATCAAGAACATTCATTCCGTTTATCATAAAATGCAGACAAAGCATGTCGATTTCGATGAAATCACCGATTTGCTGGCACTTAGAATTGTCGTGAAAACCATCAGCGACTGTTACCGTGCGATCGGTATCGTCCATTCGAAATTCGTTCCATTGCCAGGACGTTTCAAAGATTATATCGCCATGCCTAAACCTAATATGTACCAGTCGTTGCATACGACCGTCATAAACAAAGGCAAGATTTTCGAAATCCAGATCAGAACACATGAAATGGACGAAATCGCCGAAAAAGGTGTCGCGGCACACTGGGCCTACAAGGAAACGCAGAAAGGCATGGGCAGGAAAGCCATCGAAGATATCGTATCATCGAAACTGCGTTGGTATTCCGAACTGATCAAATATACTGAAGAGTCCGATTCCGACGAGGAAATCCTGAATATATTCACGGACGACATCTTGAATGCCAACGTCTATGTGTTCACCCCTAACGGTGACATCATCGACTTGACTGCCGGAGCCACACCTCTGGATTTCGCATTCAGAATCCATACCAAAATCGGTGAGAAAACCGTCGGCGCCATCGTCAATGGCAAGATCAGACCATTGGACTATCAATTGAAGACAGGCGATGTTGTCGAGATCAAGACGTCACAAAACGCCGTCGGTCCGAACGACAACTGGTTGAAGATTGCTAAGACTTCGAACGCCCGCAGTAAAATCAAGAATTTCCTTAATCGTCAGAGACGGGAATTCCTGATTGAAAAGGGCAAGGAAGATTTGGATAGGGAAATCTCCGCACGGAATACGAAGATATCCATAAACGACAAAATCGTCACCGAACTATTCAAAAACAAAGGTATAAAAACAGTTGAAGATCTTTATTATGAAATCGGAAAGAACGTCGTTTCTCCAATCAACGCGCTTCATACCATCACCGGCAAAACCGAACTCACGGAAGAGGACCTGATCGAAAAGATAAACAAAGGTCCGGACAAGAACCGTTATCTCCATTCGGACATCAATATCATCGTCGAAGGTCTGTCGAAACCTTCAGTTAAACTTGCAAACTGTTGCAATCCGGTGCTTGGTGATGATATCATCGGCTACGTAACGAAGAATTCGGGAATCGCAGTTCACAGAAAAACGTGCAAGAACGTACAAAGTTTCGACAAGGAAAGACTGTTAGACGTCTATTGGGCGACCAACATCACGAAGAAATACATATCGAACATCAGAATTTTGGTATTGAACCGGGACAACATCCTAGCGGAGATAATCAACGCCGCAACTTCTTCGAAAGCAAAAATAAATCAAGTCACGGCCCAAACCAACAACATCAAGGAAGGTATCATCCGTCTGAAGATAGAAATCGGCAACACGATCGAACTCGATAACGTCATCGCCAATATCCAGAAAGTCAAAGGTGTGTATTCGATCGAGAGGATGGGACAATGAAAGTAGTCGTACAGAGAGTGAAACATGCGGAAGTCTCAGTTAACCGAGAGACCATTTCGAAGATTGATGATGGCTACTTGCTTTTGGTGGGATTCACGCATGAAGACAATATGAGTCAAGTCGAGAAGGTGGCAAGAAAAGTAGCCAATCTGAGGATATTTTCCGATTCAGACGACAAACTGAATCTGAATATAGAACAAGTGAAAGGAAAAATCCTTTCCATTTCCCAATTCACACTTTATGGCGATCTGAAGAAGACCAATCGTCCAAGTTTCACAAAAGCGAAAAACTATCAGGAAGCCAATGAACTTTATCTAAAATTCAACAAATTATTGAGAGATGAATACAATATCGAAACCCTGGAGGGTGTATTCGGAGAAAACATGCAGGTAAGTCTTGTGAACGATGGGCCAGTAACCATCATCATCGATTCATCCGAACTTTGATTTCAAGAATCACCAAACAGTTGGATTATGACCAAAATAAAGCTTGGAAACAGCTTTCGGGAAATCAGAGAATTTCGCAAAAAAACTAAGCATTCCAATTTGACTAATATTAATAAATTTATTATAATAAATTATGTAAAAGTAATACGCGGAGGAAAATATGGATAAGAAGCAGGTTGTATTTGAAAAAATCAAAGAATTGATTGTCCAGGAGCTTTCGATAAAACCGGAAAACGTCAAACCTGAAGCAGGTTTGGCAGAAGATTTCGGCGCTGATTCACTAGACGCACTGGAGTTGTTTAACCAAATAGAAAGCGAATTCCTAATCACAATCTCAGATGAAGCGGCTTCAGGAATGAAAGACGTGAAAAGTTTAGTGGAATATGTAGCGGATCACGTAGACGATAACTATTTCGAATAATTATTGTTTAATAATCCTCTTGTACGGATGTCGTCCTTAGAATGAGGGCGACTTTTTAAAAAAAAGGAGAACCATAATAT
>CAYZPL010000052.1:0-6571 GCA_964480415.1 uncultured Candidatus Izemoplasmatales bacterium | reverse complement strand
TCGTTTTGAGACCGGGTGAAGTGATTGTCTATGAAAGAAATCATATTACCAACAAATTGTTGACATCGATGGGAATCAAGGTGCATGTGATTCCATCCAGCGAACTCTCGAGAGGCCGTGGCGGACCGCGTTGTATGAGCATGCCGTTCGAACGTGTGAATCTGGAGGAAAAATAATCAATGCCGGATAGTTTTCCGGCATTTTTTTTGTAAAAAAAATTTTACAAGCAAAAAAATTAGAGAACGTAATTTATATGATATACTATTAAATAGAATGCTTGGGAGATGATTGGATGTTCGGCACTATTCTGAAAATGCAAAAAGAAAAAAGGTATATAATTCAGGGAATAATCGTATTTGTTCTGTTTGGGACCTTGTATTTCACTTTGGACCATTTGAATCTCAGTTACAGGGATATGGTCAAAGACTATGGAGTATATCTTGTCATCATCAATATTCTCATGAATATCGTGATGACTTCGCTCAGCGCCTTCATGTGGAATGTTTCGACAGCCATGATGAAACTTACCGGAAGAGAAGGAAAAGGAACCTTTCTTTCGGGACTGGCTTACATCTTTGGAATTCTGACATACGGATGCACACCATGCGTCATAGCGTTTTTCGCTACCATCGGAATCACGTTCTCGGTTGCAGTCCTGCCGCTAGCAGGGTTACCATATAAATTCGTTTCCTTGTTCTTGTTGCTTTTAGGGCTGCTTTGGCTCATTTACGAAAGCAATCATGTCAAATGCAAAGTCAATCTTGAAAAAAAATAGCTTTATATCGCTGATATAAAGTTTTTTTTATGCATTTAATCAGGCTGAATATTGAATTATAGCGCTATAAATGTTATCATCAACATATAAAATTATATGTGGGGAATCTTATGAAAATAATCGAGACTGTGGATTTGACAAAGACGTTTTTCCGGGAAAAAAACGAGAACAATGTATTAAGAAATATCAACATTTCTGTTGATGAAAAAGATTTTTATGGAATTATCGGACCATCCGGTTCGGGAAAGACGACGTTAATCTATTGCCTAAGCTCTTTGGAGGAAGTCACTTCTGGAAAAGTGCTTTTTTATGATAGAGACATTTCGAAATACTCGCAGAGTGAAATCGCCGAATTGAGAAAGAACGAGATCGGATTCGTGTTCCAGTTCTACAACCTGATTCCTAATCTCACGGTTTACGAGAACGTCTTATTGGCGAGGGTTATCGCGGATAGATCGGATGAGAATGTTATCAATGTTCTTCAAGCCGTTGACATGGAGGAATTCAAGGACTATTATCCTAACCAATTATCTGGCGGGATGCAACAGAGGGTAGCGATAGCTAGAGCGATTGTCAATAATCCGAAGATTGTTTTCGCAGACGAGCCTACAGGAAATCTCGATCAAAAAAGCGGAAAGAAGGTAATGGATCTTTTGGCGAAACTGAATAAGGAGAGGGACTTGACAGTCATTCTTGTGACCCATAACGAAGATTACCTTTCATATTGTAATAAAGTAATAAATCTTATAGATGGAAGAACTCAATGACAAAGAACAAATTCATCGGACATTTCGCATTCAGGAACATTCAAAGGAATAAGAAATCATCGACAGTGATAATATTGACATTATCACTGATTTTGACGGCTTTGATAATGCTTTTCAGCATTACTTCGGTACTAAGATCCGTCTTTACAAAAGAGGCTGAACAACAGTATCCGAATGTCGATGTGGTTGTGAGTTATGACGAATATTCCTTGTCGCGCCTCGTGAACAGAAGATATTTGGCGGACGACTATGCCAACGACACGAATTTCGTGTTGTCTTTTTTCAATGTGGATTCTTTGACCAAATTCAATGGGCAGATGTTTTATACTACACTATATTCAGCATTGCCTAGTGAATTTGAAACCCTTACCAACAGCGATATCAACATTTCCGGAAATGAGGCCGTGATAACGGCGAGTCTCGCAAAAGCCCGGGATATATCCGTTGGCGATACCATAAGCTTTGATATTCTTGACACCACGGTAAATTATACGGTTAAGGAAATAAAAGAAGATTACGGCGTTTTCAGCGGAAACAGCATATTCGTCAATAAACAGGTGCTTTTCAACGAATTGTTCGGCATAGATTATCTCAATAATTTAGGAAACACTTTATATATCCAATTAAAACCAAACGTCGACAAGTATGATTTCATAGCGGCTCTCAAAGAGGACCCTAATTACAGCACTTATGACATATATCCGACCGTGGATAACGAATACGTGATCAATCATTCAAATGAATTGTCATCCATGTACATGGGCCTCGGTATGATCTTGGTCATCGCCATATTCCTGGTTGTAGCCTCGCTTTTCCCGGTCATCACAAGAGACATCAAAACCGAGCTGGGAGTTGTGAATACGCTAGGGGCGGACAGGAAATTCATCTGGAAAGTATATCTGTTGCAATGGCTATGGCTGATTTTGATCGCTTTTTGCATCTCATCGGTCTTATCGCTTGTAATCATCAACATCGGAACAAGAATGTACGGAATCAAGAGTATTATTTTCTACAGCCCTTATTCTTTGGCCTTGGCTTTGGGAATAGTCATCATCTTCATATACTTAGGTGCATTGATCTCATATAGAAAACTAACTGGTCTCAGCGTCATCAGCCAAAGCCGTGACAAGCGATATGACAAAGTGAAGATCAATCCTTGGCTTTTCATAGTTTCGACGATAATATTCGGAGTCTTTATCATCTTCAAACCGTTCAGCTTACCGGTTAACTCGCTTGTGATGGTCTTGACTTCCATATATTCGACATTGGTCTTGTTAAGTGTCTTAATCAAACTGGTAACAAGAATCATCGAAAGCTCCAAACAGAAGAAGAGCGTATTCAAACTGTTCCAAAATCGCTATCTTAACAACAACAAGCACATCCATCAGTCTGTGAAGGTGTTGTTCGTATCATTGGTAGTCATAATCATGGTATTTTCGATCAGAACTTATCTCAATGATGAGATTCAGAAATTTCCTGACGAAATGCGATTCAGTCTGGCTCTTGTCAATGTGAACAATTATCAGGACTCATTGCTTAGTGATGTATCCAATGAACCTGGGGTTACAAACGCCGCACCGGCAGCTCTTTATACAAACATCAATATCCATTTCAACGATGATAGCACGAAAGTATCTAAATTTTTTGTGTCCATGGACTGGAATGAAACCGAAAAATATTTCAATTTCAACGCTAGTATCGTCCCTGATGAGTACAAAAACAACGCATTGCCATATGTGATTCTCCCAAAGGATTTTGCGATGATCTATGGACTTAAACTCGGAGATACGATTTCACTTGATCTCAATTACAAGATCAAGGGTATAAGCGTGGTCGTCGGTGGGTTTTTCGACACCAATTTCGCTCAGATTGTATACTCGAACATATACCAAAAACCGGAATATCAGGATATTGTCAAGATCAACAGTGTTTTCATCAATTCAAACAATGTTCAAACAACGTTTCAAAGTCTGGTCCAGAAATACAGTTTGAAAATGTATTATGTATTGGATGCAAATGCTTATTTCGGCACGATTATCGACCAGATGAACAAGGTCAGCAACTTTTTTATGATATTGACAGCTTTCATGATTTCCTGCTTCTTGATTGTAGTTTTCAATAACACACTTTTGATGTTTTATGATCTAAAACCAGATTTGGCCAAAATAAGAGTTCTGGGTATCAGCAGGAAACAAATCACACTTAATATTTTACTAGAATTTATTCTGATTAGTGCTATAATATTTATTGTAGGATTCACAGAAGTAAAGGTGTTGTCAGCATATCTGAAGAACATAATCGTCTTCGTAAAATATTATAAAGATATCAGCGCTACAGCTGTTGATATTGTTTACGGATTCATACTGACATTTTTAATGCTTTTGTTGAGTTACATATATTATTTGTATAAAATCAACAACATCAGAATTATTGATGAAATGAAATTTTATTAACTGGAGGAACAGTACAATGAAAAAAATTATTTTATTAGTATCAATGATTTTTTTTGGTTTATCGCTTATAGCATGTAACGGAACATTGACCATAACGACAACGGCAACAAACGCTACTACTACAACGACGACCGCAGGAACAACCGCTTCAACATCATCTACATCATCGACTACAGCTACAACTGCAACAACTGCAACAACTACAACGACGGCGACTTCGACAACCACGACCACACATGTATCGTCACCGACCGATCAGGTCATCCAAGAACCTACCGGTCTCGCAATTCAGAACACGACACTTTCCTGGAATCCTGTCGACAGCGCTCAAGGATATAACGTATATGTCAACGGGAATCTCGAAACAAATGTGACCACTACATCATATGACTTCTCAAGTCTTGTTACCACGGACACTCTGATTTTCAAAGTTCAGACTTTGGCTCCACAGGGATATCAGGATTCAGCTTTGAGTGTTTCCTTGGCTTATGTGCCTAATAAGACCGCAGAAATCGCTAGTGTAAGCACAGCTTTGCAGTCTTTGGGAATGACAATTCCACAAGGTTTCGCAGAAGAACTAGTCAATAAAGGCATGACTTCAGAAGAATTGGCTACTATGATTACAAACATACAGACTTATATAACCGATGCGCAGACGAATGGAATAACTGATCTTTCCGGAATGTTTAGTTTCTTGGATGGAATAGTCAATTCGACAAGCAACGTCGAAGCCATCGTATCGGCTGTGGTCAAATATCTGATTCCAAATTTGATTCAACAACAGCTGGAAATGCTTCAAAATCAGAAATCTGTTTTAGAGAGCAATCAGGCTCAATATTCAGCAGCTGATTATCAGGCGCAAATGAATGCGATAAATGACAGCATCGCTCAATATACTGCAATCCTGAACTTCATAAACGATAATCCTGATGCAGCTGTTCTGGTAGTTACCAACACCATTGATTATTTCATGAATGTCGTAAAAGGAATATCTCAGGACATGATAAATACCATCCAGTCGCTTGGCGGCACAGGTGGTATAGCTCAAATGAACGCGCAGGAAGTTTTGACTGTCAAGACAGAACTTGTCAACGTTCTTAGAGAAAATCTGCCATCGGTCCAAGACACCGTAATGCTTATTCAGTTCGAACAAGCACTCATGGCTGCGACCGGCTCGACAAATAACGTTTCATCACAGATTACAAATTATGACATCAAACAAGCGACCGAATTCAGAGATACCATCAAATTATTCCTGGATTTCCTCGACTCATTTGATTTGAGTTATTTCCAGGCAGTCCAGACAGATGCCAGCTCGAATATGTCTCAACCGATGATCAACGCAGATGTTGCGATTCTTACAATTGAACAATTCGCGCAATTCAAAACCGACAATCAGGCTGATTTCGATGCGATTGCACAAGTATACACAAACAGCGAAAAAGCAATCATGTATCAAAACGCCGTTTCAGAATTTTCTGCTATAATCAGCAGCATGGGTTCGCCAGGAGTGACCAATCCGTTAGCCAACTTGAGTTTCGCTGAAGCATTGCAACTTTCGAATATGCTGGGCAGCGCTTTTGACACATTGCTCAATGATTTCGTTAGCACCGATGGACAAATCGTCAGAGTATTGACAATTATGAACAACTTCTCTAGCGACGGCACTTACAACGCGGCAAATCTTGAAAGTTATACATATACGCAATATGTGGTAGAAATGAATTCGCTGAATACACAGCTGATGCAACAGATGTATCTGCTTGTTGGACCGGTAATCACCGGTATTGCCCAATCAGATTATAATGTTTTGGAAAACTATCTAATCACATTGTTGCCATCGATATTGTCACAAGTCTTGCCAAATGACGGATCAATCGATTTCACCATATTAGTTGGTTTAGTGCAAAACACATTATCTTCAAGTTATGAAAGTCAATTGACACTGGTCAAGAATATTATCACTTATATTAATACAAGCGATTTGTTCCAGCAGATTATGGACAATCAGACCGCAATCAACGAGTACTATACAAACTTGTATGGCGCAGATTATGCTACTTCAGACGCATATTTGTATTCGGATCCATACAAGAACTTATCTAACATGATCTTGCTTGCTAAGAATTATGCAGCTTTCATGAATGATACGAACAGAGCTCTTGTGGATGATATTGTCGGACAGTTCATAGCTACATTGCAGCTTCCTGATATGATGACTTTGACAGGAATGACGACTACACAGATCACCGACCTTCAGACCAACATAGGTTCGTTGTTGGATTTTCTGGGAACTCAATCAAATATCATTAAGGATTATGATCCTGCCAACCTTACTACTGACCAAATGACAGTACTTCAGAACTTTGCTGATGGGTTGATGACTATGGTAAGTGGTCTTACCGGTTCTGGTAGCAATTAATCAATTCCAATCAGATAAAAAATTAACGGGTTCGCGATATTATCGCTTACCCGTTTTTTTATATCACATCAATCAGTTTTAAATGCTTACTCCCAAAAACTGTTTCACGAGAATACCGATCGCGAATGAAAGGATTGCCACACCAAGAGATATT
>CAYZPL010000051.1:2600-6618 GCA_964480415.1 uncultured Candidatus Izemoplasmatales bacterium | reverse complement strand
CATCCCAAAATCACTGTTTTCAAAACCCAACTTAAAATTGCTTAATGATGAAGATAAGAACGCCATTGATTACGGAAGCAAAATTCATCAATTATTGGAAAACGTCGATTTTCAGGCGATTTCAAAATCGATTAAGGACTATCCTGACGAAATCAAGGCATCTGTACTGTATTTAGCCAAGACCAATCCATTTGAAAATTTGATGAAATCTGAGGTGTACAAGGAGTTCGAGTTCATGGATGAAACTGGTGCATCAGGTATCATAGATCTGTTGATTTTGACCCAAAAACATGTTTTTGTAGTCGATTATAAGACAAAAAACATTGATGACCAAGCATATTTTGAGCAACTCAAGGGGTATAAAACATATTTGACAAAGCACTTCAATCGGCCTATCACCACATATTTATACTCAATTCTCAATCATGAGCTTAGAATTGTAGAAGTATGAGACAGTTTTTGATATAATATAAAGTTAAGGAGGATAATCATGAAAAAAGAGAATCTGTTATCAGATGCGATCAAATTATATGGCATCAAAAAATACAAAGATGCCAATGATCTTTTCAAAAAGCTGACAAAAGATTTCAGTGAAGCGAACTACTATTTGGGTTTGCTGAATTTCTATGGTTATTATCCGAAACAGGATTACAAGACAGCTTTCAAATATTTCAAGGTAGCATGGGAAGGATTATATCCTGATGCCATTTACATGTTGGGAAGATGTTATGAAGAAGGAAAAGGAATAGACAAGAATCCTTTACATGCATTCAAATTGTATGAAGCGGCAGCAAAATCAGAAAGCATCGAGGCTGCACTAAAGGTTGCCAAATTCTATGAACAGGGAACAGTAATCGAAAAGTCACTACCGAAAGCAATCGAAATCTATGTCGGTCTGACAAAGAAGAACATCGCATACGCAATGTACAAGATCGGTGTTTTCTATCTCACAGGAGAAGGTTTGAAAAAATCCATGACCAACGCATATTCATGGTTGAACAAGGCGTTAGCCTCAGGATCAATAGAAGCCATGAACTATTTCCGTTATCTCGGGTCGAAATCCAAGACTGACATCAGATCGACAGAAGAGATGCTTCTGACAGGTCAGGCGTTCATGGAAAGAGAAGAATACGAGGAAGCAATTCCTTATTTTGAAATCGCCGCCAAAGAAAAAAGCTTGAAGGCGGTATTCATTTTGTCTGATCTGTATAAACAGGGCAAAGGGGTCGAAAAGTCACTCGAGAAAGCTTTCAACATCCTTTTGCAATTCAAGGATTTGGATGAGCCGGAATTATATTTGAAAATAGCGAAAAAATACGAGATGGGCGAAGGTATCGATTCCTCATACATCAAAGCGAGCAAGTTTTATGAGTTGGCTGCCGCAAAAGGCAGCGAACGAGCCAAACAAGAACTGTTTGCTATAAGGGGGTATTAGGGTGAGCCAAAACATGACGCCAAAGCAATTCAACGATTTAGGTGACCAATACTTCTATGGCAAGGGGCAAACAAAGAACGTCGAACTTGCATTCACATATTATAAACAAGCCGCCGACCTGAACAACCCTGTCGGTTATTACAACGTCGGTAGATATTTCTTGGAGAAGAAAGATTACAAACAGGCGATCGATTACTTAAGCAAAGCCAAGGAACTAGGCTATGCGAAAGCGGCGATGAAATTGTCTGACATGTATCTTACCGGACAAGGAGTAAGAAAGAGCAAGAAGAAATCCTTCAAATTCATGGAGACAGCTGCTGAATTGAACGATCTTACCGCCTATGCCAGATTGGGTGGCTTCTATCTGGACGGTATCGGTGTGAAAAGAGACGAGATGAAGGCATATGAATATTTCGAGACCGCAGCTAACAAGAACAGTCCGGAAGGCATGTATCTATTAGGTGAATTACTGCTGAATGCAAGACAGATCAAACAAGACCACAAGAATGGTTTCTTCTGGCTTGACAAAGCCGCATCCAATAATAGTGTCGAAGCTATCAACAGGCTGAAGGACATCTATGCCTCAGGGCATATCTATTTCCGCAAGAAATCACAACTCTATATGAAAGAGATGTGGTTCTATTACGATGAACTTCTTGCAAAGCTTGATGATCCCGAGGCTTTGGCAAGAACAGCCTTCGCATATTACGAAGGCAATGAGGTCGTCAAGATCAATTATGATAAAGCTTATCTCTATTTCACTAATCTATATAATCAGGACAACACCAATGGTTATTTGGGCCTTGGGCTGATAAATCTTTATGGTCTTGGTACCAATGAAGATTTCCAGAAAGCCAAAGACTATTTAGAAATCGCCGCAACGCGGAAGAACGCTAAAGCTATGAACGCATTAGGCGATATGTATAGACTTGGAAAAGGTGTAAACGTGGACTATTCCCGGGCTAAAGACTTTTATTTTGAAGCTGCCAAGGAAGAGGAGACGAACGCTTTGGTCAACCTCGGACTTTTGCATTATCGCAAACAGATACCACAAGCTAAGAACGAAATGGCTTTACAGTATATGACCAGGGCTTCTGAGAAGCATAATGCTCAGGCATATTACTGGCTCGGCATCTTTTATGACAAGGGTGTAGGTTGTGAACCGAGTTTTCAAAAGGCGGAAAGATATTTTCTTGAATCTATCTATTTGGATAACCTCGGAGCGAAATACAAATATGCAAGTCTGTTATACGAATATCTTCCTCAAAGGAAAATATCCGGTAAGAAGAAAAACGAAAAATACATCGTCGTCAAGGAACTTCTGCTCGACTATATTCTAAATCCGGCTGGCAACACCACAAATCAGATGTACTCAATGTACACTTTGGGAGAGATGTTCTTTAGTGGCTATGGGGTCACACCAAGCGACAAAATCTCGAGATACTGGTTTGAGATGTCTGCGACATCGGGATTAGCCAAAGGAATGGTCAGAATGTATTTTCTGCTCAAGGAGACCGAGCCTGACAACGCTGTCGACTGGTTGCTTAAAGCTGTCAAAAATCCGCAGGACGGTGAAGAACTTTATGAACTTGCCAATCTCTACATGACCGGATTCGGTAAGATATCTAAAGACGAAAGAAAAGCTTACGAGCTTTATGGCAAGGCTTCGAGCCTTGGTTATCAATTAGCTAAAGAGAAACTGACGATGGCATAAGCATTCGTCATTATCGATTTTCAGATAAAGGAGTTATAAAATGAAGATACTGATGCATATCTGTTGTGGACCATGTTCGGTAATGTGTATCAAGACATTAAGAGAACAAGGTCACGATCTGACAGGTTACTGGTACAATCCGAATATCCATCCATATATGGAATACAAAAGCAGAAAGAAAGCATTGATCGAATATGCTGAAAAAGTTGATCTGCCTTTGATCATAAACAACCACTACGGTTTAAGAGACTTCGTCAAAATGGTTGTGGACGACCTCGACAACCGCTGCGTAAAATGCTATTATGACCGGATCTTTGAGACTGCGAGAAAAGCAAAGGAGCTAGGCTTCGACGCATTTACAACCACACTTCTGATCAGCCCTTACCAACAACATGAAAACATTAAGAAGATCGCGGAATCAATCGCGAAGAAACTTGATATTCCGTTCCATTACGTGGATTTCAGACCTTATTTCAGAGAAGGCCAGGAAAAAGCAAGGGAAGCGGGATTATATATGCAGAAATACTGCGGCTGTGTCTTTTCGGAAGAGGAAAGATACAAACGCAAGAAGAAGCATAAATCACCTGATTATGTCGAAGGAATTATGGAGGGAAAATGATGAAAACTGTAATCATCGGCGGAGTTGCGGCAGGAATGTCAGCTGCGTCAAAACTCAGACGCCTTGACAAGAATGCCGTAATACATGTTTATGAAAAGGGTCCAGACCTTAGTTATGCAGGTTGCGGAATGCCTTACTATGTCGGCGATGTCATCCAAGATGAAGCCAAACTCATAGCCAGAAGAAAAGAAGAATTCGAAGCCAAGAATATCAATGTCTTCATAAATCATGAAGTTCTTTCCGTCGATAC
>CAYZPL010000051.1:0-2590 GCA_964480415.1 uncultured Candidatus Izemoplasmatales bacterium | reverse complement strand
CTGTTCTAGACAGAAACAAGAACGAAACCAAAAGCGACAAATACGATAAGCTTGTTATAGCGACAGGTACGGTCGCTAAAAGAACTAATGTTCCGGGTAGCGATCTTGTCAAGGTCTATGTCCTTAATCAACTTACTGATGCGAGAGAACTAAAAGAAGCGATCAAGGATGTCGAATCTGTTGTGATCATCGGCGGTGGGTATATCGGACTCGAAGTGGCAGAGAACCTTGCGAACAAAGGTATCAAGGTCCATATCGTCGAAGTACTTGACCATCTGCTAAACGTTTATGATTCTGAAGTTGCACAGAAAGCGGAAAAAGCCTTGACCGATATCGGATGTGAACTCCATTTGAATGAAGCATTAAAAGCCTATGAACTTAACGGGTTGAAAACCAAGGTTGTAACTGACAAGAATGAATATAACGTCGATATGGTTATTGAAGCAATCGGTGTCAGACCGGCAACGGATTTTCTAAAATCCACAGGAATCAGGTTACATAAAAATGGTGCAATCCAGATAAATGATTACATGGAAACATCAATCAGGGATATATATGCCGCAGGCGACTGTGTGGCATACAGAAATATTCTTACCAAAGAAGACGTGTTCGTACCACTTGGCACCCATGCCAACAAATCAGGCAGGATAGTCGCAGAGAACATCGCCGGAAAAAACGTCAAGTTTACCGGTATCATCGGGTCGAACGTGATAAAAGTCGCCAATCTGACTTTCGCTAAGACTGGGCTTGGCATTGAAGAAGCTAAGCGATTTAATTTCAGGTATGAATTTGTCGATGTCAAATCAAGAGACCACAGCGGTTACTATCCAGGCTCAAAAGAAATATTCATCAGAATAGTCTATGATCCGAATACCGGAGTATTGAAAGGTGCACAAATCGTCGGCGAAAAGGGCGTTTCAGACCGCATCAATGTAATGGCCGTGGCAATTTCGAAGGGCACTACAGCACATGAATTTTCGGAAATGGATCTGGCATACGCGCCACCATACAATACGGTATGGGATCCTTTGCAGATAGCCACAAACCAGATAAAAGTTATTAGATAACCTATATTATAAAGACACTACTAGATTGTAGTGTCTTTTTGTTTGTTTTGTGATTGAATAAATATAAAGAGAAATTATCGATAAATAATGAAATCAATGAAGGAGAAGCACACGAAAAGTATAAAAAGATTTTGCTTGTTTTATAGTTATTTCTGTGTGGGTTTGCAAAGACATCAGTATCACAAATAATATTCAGTCTGCAAATTTTACTAGTCTCTTCATGTTTATTCGATTGTCTTGATCCTCGTTTTCAGATCTTCTGTCTTATAGATTATTTCAAATTTATTTGTCTTATGGTTATAATTGATCAGGAACAGGTACATGAACCTGTCGAACAAGCGGTTGAAGAAGGCGTCGGCGATGCTGTTGAGCTGTTTCGAACTTACCGTTCTGATGTCGATGCCGACAATTTTACGGTTTGAGTAATTATTCTGGATGATCTCGAAATCCGTTTCCAACGCATCGTCAAGACTTCTTGTGAAGTAGTAATCATTGACGAAATGAGAATGTAGCAATGAACAGATATCGTTCTTAAGGTCGCTCAGGTAATTTTCATCCATTTCCTGCATGCTCTTGGCTTCGACCATGTATTCCCTGACACAGGTTTCAATCGTTCCCACGATGCTGGATGTGCTGTTGAAGATGAATTTGGTTATGAAATACTGGTTGTTCTTTTCGAAGAAATTGATCAGTTCCAGGATCTTCTGGTATTTTTCATAATCGACTTCGGTATCGTGGTAGTTGTGAATCAGATTGTTTCTATGGAAAATGATTTCCTTGAATGTATCATAATACTTGTTAAGTTCAGGAAAATCCTTGGACAAGTAATCCACGATGTCGTATAGAGGCTCTTTGTCGATGAGTTCGTTATCGTTCTCATTGGAGATATAATCCTTGACGGTAGATTCCAAATTGAGATACTGGGTGATGAACTCGTCAAGCGAGATTTTGACTTTGCTTTTCTTTGCCGGTGACTTGTCCAGTTCTTTCAAAATGTTCTTGACTTTCTCCGGATCGAAAAGGCGATAGATATATATGACTAGGAACTGAATGCCGACGGCGGTGAAAAAGACCGTGAAGATCGCGCTTTTGATATTGTAGTCAAGATAGAGATTCAAAAGGTTGAAGATGATCACGAGCAATGAGTAGATGATCACGAACATCATCTCGTAGTAAACGTCCTTTTGTAGCTTCCTGATGACGAAACGGTCGTAATCTTCCTTGTTTATGTCATCCATGTTGTGGATATAGTATGAATAAGAAATCGGCAACAAAGCTATCAGAGCGGCAAGCGTCTGCATCGAAGAAGAGAAAATCCATGTGACATTGTTGTCATTGGTATTCTGTGGCAACCACAAATAAGCCGTGGCGAAGATGGCCGTCAATATGATAAAAGTTATATAATTCTGCTTTAGAGAAAGAAATTTCAATATTTGTTTGAAAAACATGTTTTTCTCTTTTTCCATTTCAAAAACACCTCGAAATCCTTATGTATACTATCTATTTTCTATTATACACTTAAC
>CAYZPL010000050.1:0-6663 GCA_964480415.1 uncultured Candidatus Izemoplasmatales bacterium | reverse complement strand
TTTTTGTCGTTCTATTCTGCATATGTTTAGTTTTCAAAGACCGCTTTTTCCTTGCTGCGCCTCTTGTGCGCACGCTTAATCATTTTATCATATAGGCTATACCATGTCAACTATTTTCTACCGCAAATCACAAGTTTTTTTCAAATAAACAAAAATCTCTAAAAATACGCATGATTCTCAATATTTTCAATGTAATTTTCTTTGTTGTTTTCGATAAAAAAAGCCTCAAATGTATGAGGCTTTTACTTATAAAAAATCAACTTCTATTTCTTTTTCTGTTGCTGCTTGTTTTCGTACATTCTCTTATCGGCAATTTTAACTAACTCATATGTATCTTTGCTGTCAATTCCATATTCGGAAATACCTGACGCAAATCCAACAACAAGTGTCTTGCCTTGAATTTCAATAGGATTGTTTTTTAAATATTCTCTCAATACATTTATTTCGTTTTCTGCATTTTCTTTATTGATGTTTTTGAATACCAACAGGAATTCATCTCCGCCAAGCCGTGAAAATATATTTTCCTTTATTTTCACCTTTTTGGCTGATTCGCCAAAATGTTGGAGATATCTGTCACCAGCATCATGACCGAGATCATCGTTTACTTCCTTAAGATTGTTCAAATCAATAAAGCAAAGTGAATAGTTTAGTTTCTGATTTTTCGAAATCATGTTTTCAATAAGGCTGAAACCGTATTTTCTGGTATATGCCTTTGTCAATTCATCAATCTTTGATGGTCTGATCGCTTGTTCGTACAATTTATGAATCGATATGATGATTTCTATTTCTTTGACCAATTGCTGAAGCAGATACTTATCTTCTTCGTTATAGATGTCTTTTGAATCGAAATTG
Source organism: uncultured Candidatus Izemoplasmatales bacterium (assembly GCA_964480415.1). Classification (GTDB taxonomy): domain Bacteria; phylum Bacillota_I; class Bacilli_A; order Izemoplasmatales; family Hujiaoplasmataceae; genus CAYZPL01. The sequence goes on along the minus strand of CAYZPL010000050.1, from coordinate 5,811 downwards.
TCCAGATTAATTGATCCGAAAAATTCGTCATTCCACTTGAAGCTGCAAGTCATGCAGGACAGGGCCATTTGTGTGTCGACTTCTCTTAATCCGTTCATCTTCTGAGCATTCAAATGTGCACTGTCGAAAACTTCGACATCTTGGATGATGGTCGCTTCATATTTGTTTTCGATTGTCGATTGGAACAAGTCGTCGAATTCCAGCTCTACCTTTTTTAGTAAATTAAGATTATAGCCGTGTGCTGCAACAAAAACGATTTTATTGTTCCTTGATATCAGGATGCTTCCGGCTTGAGCTTTGGGAACTAGTTTAATCGCCTCTTCCAAAACAATTTGTAAAACATCGTCCAGATCCTCGTTCGCCAATATCTCTTCCGTTATTTCAAGCATTCTTTCGGTGATTCTTTGACTGATCGACAAGTCTTTGTAGGATTTTTCAAGTTTGTTTATCGCCGCAAGTTGTTCTTTGCTTTTCCGATCCAAAGCATTTGCTACTTTAATTTCTGAAGTGTATGTCAAATTATGAATAATCGCAATTATGAAACCAATTGACACGACGATTGACGACCTCAATAAATTATTGAAGAAAACGGAGTTGAATCCCTCTGTAATATAATTGATGACATTAAATAGAACTAAAGCGTAAGAAAACAGCCAAAGTCTTCTGAGCTTGTCATAGATCTGCATAAACGATGTCGCGATTATCGCAAAAACAAACAAGAAGATCGTATCATCCGCATCAATATATACAAATAAAGTCAAGCTGCCTAAAGTCGGAAAAATAAATGGATATATCTTAAGTAAATAAGCCACAAATTTGCTTCCCAGACTTATTTTATCTGCATATATCATAGCAGTAATGATGAATATCGCAAACATAAGACTGCCGGCAATCAAGAAGTAGTATTTTTCATTGACTTCATTTGGCGTCAAAATTATATATGAGATGATTTCTTTAATCAATAATACAAACGAAGTAATGTGAGTAAAGAATAAAGCATATGCTATTTTGTCTTTACTGAAATCGATCTGCTTATATTTGGATATCATTGTACTTATTAATCCGCTATTTCCCCTGGCATTCATATTTTCCTCTTAATATTATTAGAATATTTGATATTTTATTATACAACAAGAAATGTTTCTGCACAATAAAACTGCTAAAAACCGATAGTATAGAAAAGTCTTGATGTTTACTTTTCGCTATTTAAAAAAATAAGCCAAGTAATCAAACTTGGCTTATTAAAAGTTTTGTTTCTTATTCTTCGAAGTTTGCGAACAAATCTTCTTCCTCTTCCATTTTCTCGTACTCGAATTCAGTATCTCTCAAGATACCTGTTCCGGCAGGAATCAATCCGCCGATAATGACATTTTCTTTTAGTCCGAGCAATGCGTCTTTCTTACCTCTGATGGCCGCATCTGTAAGTACTCTGGTTGTTTCTTGGAATGATGCTGCTGAAAGGAATGAATCGGATTTCAAACTTGCTTTGGTGATTCCCAGAAGAATCGGTCTTGCTACTGCCGGTTTTAGTCCAAGCGCAAAAGTTTTTCTGTTCGCTTCAATGAACTGATTGATAGAAATCTGACTTCCAGGCAACAATTCCGTGTCGCCTTCAAGAATCACAATCATTCTGCCGCTCATCTTTCTTACGATGATCTCGATATGCTTATCCGCGATGTCAACACCTTGGAAACGATAAACTCTTTGAACTTCCTGCAGAATGTATTTTTGTACGGTTTCCATGTCGGTAACTCTAAGAAGTTCTTTCGGATCGATCGTACCGTCCGTCAACTGTGTGCCGGATTTGATTACATCGTCTTTTTCAACTCTAGGTTGTTCATTTGAATTCGTTTCGTATTTCTTTTCTTCTATATCGTTTGCAACTCTGATAATGAATCTTTCTTCAAGCGGTTCAATGTCTTTGACTGTGCCGTTGATTTCTGAAATCAAAGCTCTCTTCTTGGATTTTCTGGCTTCGAACAATTCCTGGACCCTAGGCAGACCTTGAGTGATATCCTCACCAGCGACACCGCCGGTATGGAATGTACGCATGGTCAACTGTGTACCAGGCTCACCGATTGATTGAGCCGCGATTGTACCTACTGATTCGCCGACTTCGGCTTTCTCGCCAGTAGCCAGGTTTTTGCCGTAGCATTTTCTACAGATCCCAACTTCGGCAGTACAAGTAAGTGCCGTTCTAATCGGAACTGAAGTGATTCCGGCTTTGATGACTTTCTTTGCCAGTTTTTCGTTGAAATATTGATTTCTTTCCACAAGCACTTCGCCTGTTTCCGGATCGACGACGTTAGCTGATGCATAACGTCCGCTGATTCTTTCTTCAAGAGATTCGATCACTTTTCCGTCGCGGTCCACGATTGCTTCAACTCTTAAACCTTTGTCGGTTCCGCAGTCTTCGATCGAGATGACCACATCCTGACTGACGTCTACAAGACGTCTGGTCAAGTAACCTGATTCGGCTGTTTTCAAAGCTGTGTCGGTAGATCCTTTTCTGGCTCCATGAGTCGAGATGAAGAATTCTGACATGGTCAAACCTTCACGGAACGACGCCTTGATAGGCAACTCGATGATACCACCACTAGGGTTCGCCATCAGACCACGCATACCAGCAAGCTGAGTAAAGTTGGATGCATTACCTCTGGCGCCTGAGTCACTCATCATGAAGATGTGGTTGTCTTGTTTCAACTCGTTGATCAGGCCATCTTGGATTTCGTCTTTTGCGACTTTCCATTCTTCGATGACAAGATTCTTTCTTTCTTCGTCAGTCAAAAGACCAATATCATAAAGATTATATATCTCGTCGACTTTTTGATCATGTTTGTCAAGTATCTCCGATTTTTTCGAATACACTTCAACGTCTGAGGCAGATACTGTGATTCCTGCCAAAGTCGAATATTGGAAACCGATGTTTTTCATCTTATCCAACATTTTCGAAGTTTCATTTATTTTGTATACTGCGAATATTTTTGCGATGATCAAACTCAGGTATTTCTTTTTGAACGGAGAGACAATTTCCTGGCTTTTGATTATTTCCGGAATATTGGCTCCTTGTTCGATGAAGTATCTTTCTGGAGTTTCCACATCGAGATTATATTGTGTAGGTTCATTAAGATATGGGAAACTTTCAGGAAGGATCTTGTTGAAAATCAGTTTTCCCGGAGTTGTAATAAGATAATTGTCCAATTTGCTTTCAGGAATTCTGTTTTTCAGGAATACACCCGAGTTCTCTTTGTCTGTAGGATTTTCCTCGTCCAGTTCATCACTGATTATCTGGATCTTGGCTGCGCCATCATCAACTTTGACAGCGATTCTGGAATGCAAAGTGAGGATGTCGTTTTCATAGGCAAGCATCACTTCGTCATAATTTCTATAAACTGTTCCTTCACCAGGTTCTCCAACTTTTTCCAAGGTAAGGTAATAGTTACCTAAAACCATGTCCTGTGAAGGTGTAACGATTGGTTTTCCGTCTTTAGGTGCCAAGATATTGTTTGATGCAAGCATCAATACTCTCGCCTCGGCTTGTGCTTCTTCAGATAAAGGAACATGGACTGCCATTTGGTCACCGTCGAAATCGGCGTTGAACGCTGTGGTTACCAGTGGATGCAATCTTATAGCTTTTCCTTCGACAAGTTTAGGTTCGAATGCTTGGATACCAAGTCTATGCAATGTCGGAGCACGGTTAAGCAGTACCGGATGTTCTCTGATGACATCTTCCAGTACCGGCCATACTCTACCATCAAGTTTTTCAATAAGAGTTTTGGCGCTCTTGATGTTGTTCGAGATGCCTCTTGTGATAAGTTCTCTGATGACGAAAGGTTTGAACAATGTGATCGCCATTTCTTTTGGCAGACCGCATTGATACATTTCCAAATCAGGACCTACGACGATAACCGATCTACCTGAGTAGTCGACACGTTTTCCAAGCAGGTTCTGACGGAATCTACCTTGTTTTCCTCGTAACATGTCAGATAATGATTTTAGGGCTCTGTTTCTTTCCACAACCATTTTTCTTCCACGTTTCGAATTATCGATCAAAGCATCCACTGCTTCTTGAAGCATACGTTTTTCGTTCTTTGTTATCAGATGTGGAGCTTTTTGTTCGAATTGTCTTTTCAGACGATTGTTTCTATTAAGGATTCTTCTGTAAAGATCGTTTAGGTCGGTAGTAGCGAATCTACCACCGTCAAGTTGGACCATAGGTCTTAGATCCGGTGGAATTACCGGAAGAACCTCAAGTACCATCCATTCTGGCTTGTTGTCGGAGTTTTTGAAAGCTTCGACGACGCTCAATCTTTTGACGATCTTTTCTCTTCTTTGTTTTGAAGCGGTCTTTAATTCTACTCTGAGTCTCAAAGTCTCTTCTTCGAGATTAAGTTTCTTTAAAAGATATTTTACCGCTTCTGCGCCTGTCAGCGCTTTGAATCTTGAACCGTATTCGAAATACTTGTCAGTATATTCTCTTTCCGAAAGGATCTGTTTGAATTCCAAATCCGTATCTCCCGGTTCGACTACTATGTATGAAGCCAGATATACTACTTCTTCCAGATCTCTGGCTTTTATATCAAGCAATATAGCAAGTCTTGAAGGTGAATTTCTCAAGTACCAAGTGTGTACTACTGGAGCAGCCAATTCTATATGGCCCATTCTCTCTCTTCTTACTTTGCTTTCAGTTATCTCCACACCACAGACAGGACATTTCTTGCCAGGGTGGGAACTTCTTTTCGATTTGTTTGAACAAGCGCATTGATAATCTTTGGTAGGCCCGAAAATGACTTCACAGAATAATCCGTCCTTTTCCGGTTTCAAAGTTCTGTAGTTGATAGTTTCGTGTTTCTTAACTTCTCCGAATGACCAACTTCTAATTTCTTCAGGAGAGGCTAATCTTATCTTCAAATGTGAAAATTTTTGACTCATAATCTCTTTCCCTCCTTATTATGATGAAAATCCATATTTCGTAATATAATCATCGCGGTCATTGTCTACCAAGCTCTTGTCGACTTCGTTGGCACCGGTATCTTTGTTGATAAGTTCAACATAAATACCAAGAGAACGCAATTCCCTTGTGAGAACTCGGAATGATTCAGGCAGACTTGGTGATGGGATTGGTTCTCCATCAACAATCGCTCTGAACACTTTGTTTCTACCGATGATATCATCGGATTTAACGGTCAGCATTTCTTGGAGTGTGTAAGCCGCTCCATATGCTTCAAGCGCCCAAACTTCCATCTCTCCGAAACGTTGTCCTCCATTTTGTGCTTTACCACCCATAGGTTGTTGAGTAACCAATGTGTATGGCCCGACACTTCTTGCATGCAATTTATCGTCAACCATGTGGTCGAGTTTGATCATGTACATGACACCGACTGATACGTCGTTGTCGAATTTTCTGCCGGTTCTACCATCATATAGTGTGTATTTACCGTCATCTGACATTTTGGCCTCTTTCATTATCGCTCTCAAATCTTCTTCTGAGACTCCGTCGAAAACAGGAGTTGCGACATGGATACCAAGCTGTTTTGCAGCCATACCCAAGTGGATTTCCAGTATTTGGCCGATATTCATTCTTGACGGCACACCTAATGGATTAAGCATAATGTCGATTGGCGTTCCGTCAACCATATATGGCATATCTTCTGATGGCAATATCTTGGAGATAACACCTTTATTACCATGGCGTCCTGCCATTTTATCGCCTTCAGAAATCTTACGTTTCTGAACTATATATACTCTGACTGACATGTTTACGCCAGGATTTAGTTCGTCTTCGCCACGCACGAACACCTTGACTGAATG
>CAYZPL010000049.1:0-6716 GCA_964480415.1 uncultured Candidatus Izemoplasmatales bacterium | reverse complement strand
CTGTTTCTTATGTCAAGAGGTTTGGTTCCCGCTTTCAACACGCCGATAAGATCTTCTATCTCTCTAACATTTAAAACCGTAGGAAGAGTCTTTTTCGTGACTGGTTTCTTGATTTTTTCAAGCACGTCTTTCGTGACGATGTTTTCGCTCAACATGTAGTGATGAAACGAATGAATCGAAGATATCTTCCTGGTTATGCTTTTAGCGCTGATATTCTTCCTTAAGAGGCTTTGAATATAATTGTCCACATGTTTCTTCGAGACGCTATCAAAATCCCTCAGATTGTAATTTTTTTCGATGAATCTGATATAGTCTTTCAGATCCCTTTCGTAGGATATGATGGTATTGTTCGCTAGATTTTTGGTGATTTTAAGATAATAGAGATACTCTTTCAGAAATGTTTCCAACATTAGATAATGTCCACATATACCTGGTTCGACAGGTATATGCCTTTTCTGGTAAATTTCAGACTTTCACCACTTATCTCTAGCAGACCGTTTTCGATATGTTTCTTTAATTGAGGAAATAGTTCGAATACCCCGATCTTGTATTTTTCCTTGAAACGTTTCATGTTGATGCCGGCTGTCTTCCTAAGTCCCATCAATAGATATTCCATACGTGGATTGAAATCGTCCATGATATGCATCGTCAACACTTCCTGGTTGGCTCCTGTCAAATACTCGGAGATTCTTTCGGGATTCTTGACGCGCATGTAATTGTATTGTGAACTGGCGTTTAAGCCGATGCCAAGGTATTCTTCCAGATTCCAATAAAGCAGGTTGTGGATTGATTCCTTGCCCGGTTTCGCATAATTGCTGATCTCGTATTTTATATAACCGAATTCCGCAAGTTTCTTGTCGATCAAATCAGCCATGTCCATTGAGATGTCCTCATCAAGTTCTTCGACTTTGCCACGTTTTATAAGATGATATAAGATAGTCTTCTCTTCGATAATCAGAGAATAATAGGAAATATGGTCTGGATTAAGCGTTCCGATCAGATTCAAATCGACTTCGATGTCTCTCAAAGTTTGTCCTGGTATTCCGTAGATGAAATCGAGGTTGATGCTTTTGAAATCATATTCGGAAAGAAGCGAATAAGCATGCATCGCGATTTCCTTGGTGTGGTTCCTGCCGATGAATTTTAGGGTCCTGTCGTCGAAGGTCTGGACCCCCATGCTGATACGTGACACATGATATTTCTTTAGCAAATCCAATAGCTCTCTTGTGACATCGTTGGGGTTGACTTCGATACTGAATTCCTCCAGTTCTTCCAGGTTCGTGAAATTCTCAAGTCCCTTGAAGATTCTTTCCATCTGTGGCAGTTTGAGGACGCTTGGCGTGCCGCCTCCGATATATACCGTTTTCAGGTTGTAAAGCAGGTCACCGTAATAACTCATCTCGTTGAGCAATGCTTCGATATATTCGTCTTTCATTTCTTCAGTAGCGACCATTTTCGCGAAGTCGCAATATTTGCAGATCTGATTACAGAAAGGGATATGGATATACAAACCTTTTATCATAATATCACCACCAATATTATGTTAACATAATATCATTTTTTTATAAAGCAAAACACACAATATATATAGAAAAAGGAGTTATCCTCCTTAATCATCCGAATCAAGTGACAATACCGACATGAAAGCTTCCTGTGGAATGTCCACAGCTCCGACGCTTTTCATGCGTTTCTTGCCCTTTTTTTGCTTTTCCAAAAGTTTTTTCTTTCGCGATATATCGCCGCCGTAACACTTGGCCAAAACGTCCTTGCGCAGAGCCTTGATATTGGTTCTGGCGATGACTTTTGAGCCGATTGCGGCCTGGACCGGTATCTCGAACAGATGGCGCGGTATGATCTGTTTCAACCTCTGACAGATTTTCAGTCCTCTCTGATATGCGAAATCCTGATGAACGAGGAATGCTAGCGCATCTACAGGTTCTCCGTTGAGCAGGATGTCGATCTTGACTAGTTTCGATGCGCGGTCGCCGATCACCTGGTAATCAAGCGAGGCGTAGCCCTTGGTTCCTGATTTCAGTCTGTTGAAGAAGTCGAAGATGATTTCCGATAGCGGCATCTCATATTCGAGTTCCACCCTGACATCGGAAATATATTTCATATCTTTGAAAATACCTCTTTTGTATTGACAGAGCTCCATGATGTTGCCGACGAAATCACTTGGTGTGATGATCGTGGCCAACACATATGGCTCTTCTATTTCGGTGATAGTCTGGTTTTTCGGCATGTTAGCCGGATTGTCTATTTCGATCACTTCTCCGGATTGGAGATGCACCTGGTAGTTTACCGAAGGTGCCGTCATGATCAGATTCTGGTCGAATTCCCTTTCCAAGCGTTCCTGGAAGATCTCCATGTGCAGCATTCCCAAGAATCCGATTCTGAAACCGAATCCAAGTGCGGTCGAAGTCTCGGGTTCGTAGATGAGTGAAGCATCGCTAAGTTTCATCTTTTCGATCGCATCCTTCAAATCCTGATAATCATCGGGATCGACGGGATAGACTCCGGAATAGACCATCGGTAGGAGTTTTCTGTATCCCGGCAACGGTTTTGCGGCCGGTTTCTCCTGACTTGTGACGGTATCGCCGACATGGACTTTTTCGATGTTTTTGATCGCAGCTGATATCCAGCCAACGTCTCCTGTCGTAAGATACTCTCTGGATTCCTCTTTCGGAAGATAGGTTCCGATGTCAACGACTTCGTATTTGGCTCCTGTCGCCATCATCTTGATCTGATCGCCTTTGTTTATCATTCCGTTCACTACTCTTACTAAAGGTATGACGCCTCTGTATGAATCATAGAACGAATCGAATATCAGAGCTTCAAGAGGCGCTTCGATGTCACCGCTTGGGGCAGGAATCCTTTTGACTATTGCTTCTAAAATCTCTTTGACACCCTGACCGGTTTTGGCTGAAGCCAAAAGGCAGTCTTCCTTGGGAATGCCCAATGTATTTTCGAGGTCATGCTTGACGCCTTCGATATCAGCGCTTTCCAAGTCGATCTTGTTGATGACGGGAATGATTTCGAGATTATTGTCTAAAGCCAGATATACATTAGCCAAAGTCTGGGCTTCGATACCTTGGGTCGCGTCTACAACCAAAATAGCTCCTTCGCAAGCTGCCAAAGAGCGTGATACCTCATAAGTGAAATCGACATGTCCCGGTGTGTCGATCAGATGAAAGATGTACTCATAACCATCATCAGCCTGATACTTGAGTTCAACGGCATTCAGTTTGATGGTTATGCCTCTTTCTCTTTCAAGATCCATCGAATCCAGGATCTGGTTCTTCATTTCACGTTTTGATACGGAATGTGTTATTTCCAGTATCCTATCCGCCAGGGTCGATTTACCATGATCGATATGAGCAATGATCGAGAAATTTCTTACGTGTGCTTGTCTTTTCCTGATTTCGTCATGTTTACTCAACTATTCCACCTCGGTGTTTTAAAAAAAGCATACTTAGGTTCGATATGCTTTTTTAAAAGTAAGATTATCTATAAGCCATGTTCTGTGGTCCTAGGACCGGTAATCATTTATCTCCGGCATAACCGGCTTCCTTACGATTCATTTGCCGCTTGGAAGTGCCCCTACCATAATTTGGGTTTCTAGCTTGAGGGGTTTACCCGTTTCACTCATATATATTCTATATGATTCGTCACTGTGGCACCTTAGGAATACTAGGGCTGTTAGTCCCGTTCTTCGCCGTCACTCCTTTCGGAGTGCCTGAACTTATTGTTTCGTTCAGCACAATCACTACAGGCATCTCAGCCTGTGCTAGCATGGACTTTCCTAACACGCTATAGCGTGCTCGATTACCCGATAATCCGACAATTATATTATATCATTTTTGTAAATCTTTCAATACGTCTTTTCTTGAGAGATCGACTCTGCCTTTATCATCGATGCCGATGCATTTGACAGTGATGACGTCTCCAAGTTTGACAACGTCTTCGACACTCTTGACTCTTTCAAGCGCAAGTTTCGAAATATGTACAAGACCTTCCTGCCCTGGCCACAATTCAACGAAACATCCGAATTTCTCGATACGTCTTACCGTACCTTGGTAGACCTGACCGACTTCAACCTCACGGATGATGTCTTCGATCATTTTCATTGCTTTGTCGATGAAGAAAGAATCTTCATGCATTACTGTCACTCTACCGTCTTGTTCGATGTCGATCTTGACGTCGTTACATTGCTCGATAATGGAGTTGATCGTTTTTCCACCACCACCGATTACGTCTCTGATCTTATCTGGACTTATCATCATCAGCTTGACTTTCGGTGCATATTTGGACAATTCTTTTCTAGGTTCTTTAATGGCTGTGGCCATATTGTCGAGGATTTCCATTCTCGCCTTTTTTGCCTGTGCCAATGCTTCCTTGAAAATCTCTTTCGTGATTCCGGAGATCTTGATATCCATCTGCAATGAACAGATTCCGTCTCTGGTTCCGGCTACTTTGAAATCCATGTCTCCGAAGTGGTCTTCCAAACCTTGGATATCGGTTAGGATAGTATAGTCGTCGCCTTTCTTGATCAGTCCCATTGCAATTCCAGCTACCGGTGCCTTGATCGGAACTCCGGCTGCCATAAGTGCAAGTGAACCGGCACAGATTGTCGCTTGTGAACTTGAACCGTTCGATTCAAGGATTTCTGAAACGATTCTGATTGTGTACGGAAATTCGTTTTCAGACGGGATAACTTGGGAAAGTGCTCTTTCGCCAAGGGCTCCGTGACCGATTTCCCTTCTTCCCGGTGAACCGTATCTGCCGGTGGAACCGACTGAATATTGCGGAAAGTTGTAGTGCAACATGAAGCGTTTGTCTTCTTCAAGACTGATGTTGTCGATGATCTGCGCTTCTCTAAGCGCTCCCAAGGTGACAGTACCCAATGCTTGGGTCTGGCCTCTCGTGAAAAGCGCCGAACCATGGGCTCTTGCGAGCAGGTCGATTTCCGATTCAAGAGGTCTTAATTCGTCGGTCTTTCTTCCGTCCGGTCTGATCTTGTCTTCAGTTATTAGTCTTCTCACTTCGTTTACTTGGATCTCTTCCAAGACTCTTTCGACGAATTTGATGTTTTGTCTGATGTCTTCTTTGTCCAAGCCCTGTTGCTTGTATTTGGCTTCGAACGCTTCCGTGATTTCCAGATGAATCGAACCGATCGCGTCTCTTCTTTCAATTTTTTCCGGGATGGTGATCGCTTTTACGATTCTGCCTCCGTCAAGTCTGTAGACTTCTTCACGGATCTCCTCAGGAGTTCTGATGTATTCGATTTCCATTTTTTCGATCTCGTAATCGGCAAGAATCTCTTCTTGGAAAGCCACTAATTCCTTGATTTTTTCATGAGCGAACATGAGCGCGTTTAGCATTGTATCCTCGTCGATCTCCTTCGCTCCAGCCTCAACCATGTTGATGGCTTCCTTGGTACCTGCAACAATAAGTTCCAACTGTGATTTTTCAAGTTGTTCCGGATCAGGATTCAGGATGAATTCTCCATCGATAAGTCCTACCATGACTCCGGCTACCGGTCCGTTGAACGGTACTCCTCCAAGTCCAAGTGTAAGTGATGCACCTAAGAGCGCCGCCATCTCTGGTGAACAGGTATGGTCAGCACTTAGTACTGTGTTGATGATCTGGATTTCATTTCTGAAATCGTCATCGAACAAAGGTCTTAAAGGTCTGTCAATAGCTCTTGAAATTAAGGTTTCATGTTCTGTTGGCCTACCTTCTCTTCTCAGAAATCCCCCCGGGATCTTGCCAGCTGAGTAAAGTTTTTCCTGATAAATTACCATTAGTGGAAAGAAATCCTGTGTGGTTGGTTCTTTTCCGACTACAGTTGCCGAAAGCACCGCCGAGTCACCATATCTGACTAGACACGCACCAGTTGCCTGTTTCGCCATCTGTCCGATTTCAATGGTGAATTCCTTCCCGTAGAAATCCTTCTTAAATACTTTTTTCATTTATTTACCTCATTTCGTTTATATACGTTATTCATACTTAAATATTATATCATAAAGTGTGTGTTTTTGTTCAATTTTCTATAGGTAAAGAATAAGCACCCAGAATGTGGGTGCTATGAACTATCTTCTTAATCCTAGTTTCTTAATCAGAGCTGCATATCTTTCGATTGAAGTCTTCTTCAGGTAGTCAAGCATGCTTCTACGTTTTCCGACCTTCATCAATAGCCCTCTTCTTGAATGGTAATCGTGTTTATGAAGTTTCAAGTGTTCGTTTAATAGATTGATTTCTTCTGTAAGCAAAGCGACTTGGATTTCAGGAGAACCTGTGTCTCCCTCCTTCAAACCGAATTCGGTTACGACCTCTCTAGTTCTTTCTTTAGATAAAGCCATTCTTCTTTCCTCCTTTTTCTTAACTTACCTATATCCGGAATGTGCGTCGGAGTGTCGCATATTTCAGGTCTAGGCGCGAGAATAATTATATCATAATTATATATTATATGCAAGTATTATTTCGTGGCCAGATCGAGGCCTATCAATTTCTTCAACCCTTGGATGATCTGGAACATCGAATACGTGTCTTGACTACAATATTTCTTGAGATCATTAATGGTTTTTTCTTTCATTCCATCCGGCATCTCCGGAATCCTTGTGTAAGCCCTGATGGCTTCAAGACCATTTTTGATGTCGAAATCGGAATAAGCGGTTTCGTCGCGATAGTAATCCTCGAAACCGACGATGCGGCGC
>CAYZPL010000048.1:0-6788 GCA_964480415.1 uncultured Candidatus Izemoplasmatales bacterium | reverse complement strand
CGAGCTCAACTGGCGGCTGGAAGGCAGGCCGTTCGCCGTGGTGGAGCCGTCATTGTAACCATCCTCGGCGTAGCTGGTCGATCCGGCCTCGCCGAAGACGTTGGCGCTGCCGGAACCCCCGCTTTCGTACACCAGGTCCTTATCGACGGCGCTGCTGATATCGAACTGGACCACGGCGCACAGTCCGGTTTGCGCGAGGCAGAAGAACGAAGCGATAGCTATGGTGATACTCTTCATGGTCTTTCCTCCTGGTTTTTACATAAATATTATATCATCTATTTCAAAAGTTTCAAAAAAAATAAGCTATTTAAGCGGTTTTAAATAGCTTACAGTATAAATGCCCTCGTTGAGGAAAATCTCTTTGAATTTCGCAACGTCCGAGATTGTCAGTTCGCTGACATCCTTCAGATAGTTGTAAACGTTGATACCCTTTGCGTAATTGGTCGAAACGAAATCGTTTATCGACTGGATGTTGTCGAACATCCGGACGAAATTGCCGATGGCTCTTTTCTTGTTTGCTTCGAAACTCTCAAGATCGATTTCTCTCTTCTCAATCGCCTGGATCATCCGTTTCAGAGTCTTCACATATACAGCCGGTCTTTTAGTTTCGGAATAGATGCTGATGAAACCGAAATCGTTCTCAATCGTCGAATCGAAACCGTACGAGTAGTTGATCAGATTCTTTGCTTTCAGTTCTTTATATATCTTCGAGGATTTTCCGAAGTATGTGGAGGCGAACGCTCCGACGATCAGATTCAGTTTGGCCGGATTGTTTATCTTGTCGAAAGCGTTACGACAAAGCTTGATGCTAAATTCGACATAATTCACTTCATGAGCGGAATCATACTTTGTATAGTTTTTTGGACCGGTTTTCTTAATGAGAAATGTTTTCTTGATATTCGAGAATTGCGGCCATACGTAATTATTGTAATTATGGTTTTCCAGGAAATCGAACACTTCTTCCGGAACTACTGGGCCAGTTATGATCATGGCCATGTTTTTCGGATGATAGAAAGTGTTGAAGACTTCCTTTAAGAGAACTCTGTCGATCTTCTCGATTTCTTTGGCCGTTCCCCCGATTTTTACGGTTGCGCGTTTATCGGCGAACATCATCCTTTTGATCTTGGTTTCGGCTGCGAAACTGATATCGTCCTCGGACATGGCCAATTCCCTTTCGATGATGTTTCTTTCCTTGTTCACACTTTCCTCGGAGAAATCGACATCATAGAACGATCCGAGCAGATAATCGAGCAGAAAATAGAAATCGCTCTGGCAGGTGAAATTGTATGCGGTCATGCTTCTGGCCGTGTAGGCGTTGATATCCGCACCTTTGTTGGCGAAGACCTCGGAGAGGTTTCTGCCGTTGTTATCGAAGATGACATGCTCCAGAAAATGCGCGGTTCCTTCAGGAAGCGCATGTTTCTTTCCTTCGATTTCGTATTCGATGTCGCCGCCGCCGAAATTGACTTGAAGTGTGCAGACGGTCTGGACGAATTCCGGTTTCGGATGGACAAGGATGTCGAGTCCCGATTTCAATGTCTGCGAATAGATGATCTCATCTTTCAGCATCTGATTGCGTTTCATCTATTTCACCTCGCTCTTTGTGTAATTGTACACGGTATTCAGTTTCAGTCTGTTTGCGACCTCAAGGACATCCGCCATAGTAACGTTTTTGTATGCGGCAAGTCTCTCGTCGATACTGTATGGTTTCTTGAATCTGAGATAGGATTTTATATTCTGGATCAGAAGCGAAGTCTGAGAGTCGTTTCGGCTTTCGAGGGATCTGATGCAATAGTCCTTCGCAAGTTCGAACAGGCTTTCAGGAAGGTTTCCTTCCTGCATCTCCTTTAAGATGTCTTTGACTTCGGATATGGCTTTCTGGCTGTCCTGGAAATTGGTGCCCATCGCCACCATCAACATTTTCTCTTCGGCATAATAAGCAGATTGCACGAAATAGGAGAGATGCATTTTCTCCCTTATCTTTTGGAAAAGTCTTGATTGGTCGAACCCTCCGAACATCGCATCAAAAACGGACATCGCCGGATGCATCTCTGTGAATTCTACGATATCGGTATCATAGCCGAGAAAGATCCTTGCCTGGGTGACGTCTCCCGATTCCTCAATCTCATTTACCGTATCTGACATTTCTTTTTTCAGAATGAATGAATAACTCGTCTTCGGTTTTTTGCCGGATGTTATCTTCAGATTGTTTCTGATGATTTCATCCATCTTGTCGTGATCGAAATCGCCTGTGACGAAGATTTGGAAGAAATCTTCCGTCAGCATCTTCTTGTACACATTGGTCATTGTCACATTCGTGACATTGGCCAAATTGTTGAAATCTGGATAGATTCTGAAAAGGTCAGGTTGTCTTCGATAATATTCTTGCAAGAACCTATACTGCGCATAAACTGGTTTCTGTTGGCGCATCGAATAATACATCTGTTTCGCTTCGTCGATTTTTTCCTTAACGGCTTTTTCCGTCAGTTTCCCGTCATGCATCTTCGGATTGGTCAGAATCTCATTAAGGAATCGGAAAGCTCTTTCAGAAAGGTTTGTCGGTTCCGGCAGAAAATTTTCGTTAGGATAGCTGACAACGAAATGATTTACGATGTTGTATCCCATTTCCGTACAGATTCCGAAAGCTTCCAAGCCGTAGAGATTGTTGAGATATTTGTGCCTTTTTTCCGTAGTCGGATATTTTTTCATATTATCGACCAGTAGGTCTGACAGAATATGCCTCTCATTGTATTCGTTCCTTAAAAAGCGATTATGAAAAACAAACGAACAGCTGATCGTTTTGAATTTCGTGGTAGGAATGTAAAATACTTCTACGTTATTGATGATTTTTCTGATCGGGTCCATTTTTACCTCAAGAAAAAGGGATGCTTTTCATCCCTGTTTATTACGCAAGTTCAAGCGCTATTTTCATCATATTGGTGAAAGCTGTCTGTCTTTCTTCAGGCGTTGTCGCCTCGAAAGTAACCAATGAATCGGAAACCGTCAGAAGACAAGCGGCTTTCTTGCCGAGAACCTTAGCATTATGGAACAATGCGAATGATTCCATCTCCACACCTAGCAGATTGTTTTCTTTGGCGAATTCTTTAGCTTGTTCCGGATGTTCGCGATAGAAAACATCGCTGGAATGGATTCTGCCTTTGATGACCGGAATCCCGATTTTTTTCGCGATGGCTTCGATTTCGTCATTTAGGCTTTCTGAAGCCTTGAGATAAGGAAGTTTGTATCCATTTTGCGTTTTGGCGTATGACGATTCGGAAAACGCTTCGGTCACAAGCAAAGTGTCGTATAGTTTCAGTTCCGGGCTGTAAGCTCCACATGAACCGATTCTGATGATTCTTTCCACATCATAGAATTTGAACAGTTCATAGGAATAGATACCTATGGAAGGCATTCCCATACCTGAACCCATGACTGTGATTTTTCTGCCTTTATAAGTTCCCGTGTATGCGAACATGTTTCTCACTTCGTTGACAAGTTCGACATTTTCGAGGAATGTTTCGGCGATATATTTTGCGCGCAAAGGATCACCGGGCATAAGCACGGTCTTTGCGATTTTGTTCTCTGGTGAATTTATATGTGGTGTAGACATAATCAGTCCTCTTTCTCATTTAATAGTTTGTTTAACATTTCCAATACTTCGGGTATGTATGGGATGATGAACTCGTAGTCCTTGTCCATCAGTTTGCCCTTATATGTTACTATGCTTTGTTCCTGGAGCGCGCTGGTGATGAAAAAATCCTGACCAACTTTGATTGTCAGACTGTCTCTTATAGGCGTCTTCCTTCTTTTGACATCGAAAGCCTCGAGGAAGATATGATCATGCAGAACATATAAACAGGCGTCTCTGGTAATATATCCCTGATAGGTTTTGCTGAAGAGCGGTATATAGAGCGTCGTTTGCGGATGTCTTGTTAAGAGCAGTTCGTATAAAATGTTAATTGACCGGCCGTATTTCCTGATCGTATACCAACGCTTGCCCGCATAATATGCGAAACTGACAAGCACGATAGTAGAGATAGTCCAAATGTCGATACTTCCTAATGCATTGACCAGTAAATATAGGATAAGAATGGTTATCGCCACACTTATCGATTCCATTACGTAGTTGATTCTCCTAACAAGTTTTTCCGATTGTTCCAAGATTTGTTGTTGCAATTCTTTCATATGAATATTTCCCGTCTTTTTCTTTTTGTTACATGCATATAAATTATACAATTTAATGTCTGATGTGTCAATTTTATTCGGGCATTATCACGATATCCTCAAGTTGGTAAAAAAGGCTAAAACACCGAGGAGTTAAACCTTTTTTCTTATCATTGGATTTTCCGGGACTATGCCTGCAAGGATGTTATCGCGCAAACTGCGACGATATCTTCCGCCGAACAGCCTCTCGAGAGGTCGTTCACAGGTCCAGCCAACCCTTGAGTAATTGGTCCGTAGGCATTGGCGTTGCCGAGTCTTTGAACCAGTTTATACCCGATGTTTCCCGATTGTAGATCAGGGAAAATCAAAACGTTCGCATAGCCTGCGACCCTGCTTCCCTTGGCTTTTAGTCTACCGACTTCCGGTACGATTGCGGCATCCAGCTGCAACTCACCGTCGATTTTCAGATTTGGATACCTGTTCTTTACTATTTCGGTAGCTTCCACTACCTTATCCACTAGCGGTCCGCTGGCGCTGCCGTAAGTCGAATAGGAAAGCATGGCGACGATCGGTTCGCTTCCGGTGATGAAATCGAATGATTTTGCTGTCTGAACGGCAATTTCCGCCAATTCGTCCTTATCCGGATTGACGACGAGTCCGCAATCCGCGAATGCGAATATATTCGTATCCGTGTGTATGGATTCGATTGTTTCCATAAGGAAGAACGACGATACCAGTTTCACGTTCGGCGCCGTCTTCAGTATCTGCAAAGCCGGTCTCAAAGTATCGCCTGTGGCATGGATCGCACCTGCGACCATACCGTCTGCGTCCTTGCTTTTGACCATGAGCACACCGAAATAAATCGGATTGAGTACGAGTTTTTCAGCTTGGTCCATAGTCATGCCTTTAGCTTTTCTTAGCTCAAAAAGCAATTCCTTGTATTTACCAAGATTCTCCGATTTTTCGATGACTATCACTTTGACTCCGATGTTCTGCAACTCGGTTATTTCATTATTGATGTCATTCTCGTTGATGAGAACGATGACGTCTGCCACACCTTGGTTTTTGATTTGCCTGGCGGCGTCCGTCGTACGTTTGTCCTTGCCTTCGGGCAGAACAATCGTCTTGATGTTCTGTTTCGCTTTGTTGATGATTTTTTCTAAAAGGTTCACTTAATTGGTCTCCTCTTACTTAATAAATTTGTATCCGTCTTTGGTCATTACTGAATCGACGATTCCGGCGATTGTGATTTCAACTGGTGAATATTTCACATCGTCACCGAAGATGATCTGTCTTGAAGATCCGCCCTCGCTGATAAGAACGACGATGTCACCGATACCGGCGCCTACGCCGTCGACAGCTAGAACTTCTTCTCCGACCGGATTCAATTCTTCATCGAGTTGTTGAACGAATAGGAACTTCAAACCTTTAAGAATCTCATGCTTATGCGTGGAAACCAAGTTTCCCGTCACCTTGCCCAAAATCATGATGTGCCCTGCTTTCCGGATTTATCCGAAATATAGACGCTGTCGATGATGCCGGCAACACCGGCGTCGACACAGGTGGTAGGATTAGGCAATGTCATCGCGCCTTCCTTACTCTTCGAAAAGAATACATACTCACCAGGTCCAGCCCCAAAAACGTCCGCTGCCACAATCGGGCTTCCTTCGGATTCTTTTTTGGAATTCACAGGTTGGATCACAAGCAATGTGATGCCTTTGAGTTCTTTGATTTTAGCTGTTGAAGTTACTGATCCGATAACTTTTGCAAGTTTCATGGTCTCACCCCTTTAGGTTCACTATTCGTTCTTCGATGTCCAAAATGCTTTTAATTCGCTTAAGATTTCTTTCGCCCTCGAATTTAGTAGTCAGGAAAGTCTTGACTATTTCTTTGGCTACGCCTTCACCAATGACCATGCTGCCAAGCGTAAGCACGTTGGCGCCGTTATGGTGACGGCTGTTTCTTGCTGTATAGATCTCGTTGGCACAGGCGGCCAATACTTTTGGCACCTTGTTTGCCATCATGCAAGAGCCGATACCGGCCCCGTCGATCATGATCCCGAAATCACACTTGTTCTCGCTTACCGTTTTGGCAACCAGAAAAGCGTAATCGGGATAATCGCATCTGTTTTGATTGAAAGTCCCGTAATCCTCACATTGGACATTCATCTCTTCAGTCAGATATTTTTTGATTTTTTCTTTCAATTCGTAACCGCCATGGTCACAACCGATAGCTACTTTCATGCATCACTCACCCCTTGTGTTTGGTGAAGACGTTTTTACCCTCGATATCGATATAATCGATGATCGCGGTGATCGTTGCGTCGACAGGCTTGTTCAAAGTAAGTTCTGTAAGTCTCGCAGAACTTCCCGATACGACAAGCACAAGCTCCGAATCACCGGCGCCGACGGCGTCGATGGCAACGGCTGTTTTGCCTTCATCTTTAAGGGTGAGAATGTTGACCGGTTGGACGACGTACATCTTCAGGCTGTTCATTCGCTGGTCTTTTTGCGTACATACGACGGTTCCAATTATTCTTGCAGCATACATATAATCTCCTCTTTTCTAGGTATTAATAAGTACCTGAAGCGGCCTTAGTACCTTTGATAATATTGATGCCCGAA
>CAYZPL010000047.1:0-6946 GCA_964480415.1 uncultured Candidatus Izemoplasmatales bacterium | reverse complement strand
AGGTGCGACCATCTTCGTAATGGATGTAGACCAGTTTATTAAAGCGTAGTTATTTAGAACTGTTGAATAACAGTTCTTTTTTACAGAAAAGGAGTACCATTGGTTCAATGGACGAAGTTCGAAAAATCTATGTCAGCGTCAAAACGGGAGATATCAGGGAGCTTAGGAATTTCTTTGAAATATATGATAATATTTCCGTGGCCAATATCGGTGAAAAATGCTTGGGGATTTCGGTTTCCGAGTCTTTCGATTTGAATGATCTTCAAAACATGAGAGAAATTGCGATAGAGGAATTCTATGTCGATTTTACGGCTTTCGTCTCACCGAGAGGGTTCGACACCTTCGTCACCGGAATTCTTGAGATATTGCCGGAACTGAATCCTGGGGTATATAAAATTGAAAATCTGATTCCGGAAATAATCATATTGAACAAAACGAAACTAAAACTGAATCTGAAGAATTTCTATTATACCCTGACAAACCAGGAAACCATCAATACCGTCCTCGGTTTCATCGATTCCAATATGAATGCATCCGGAGCTTCGAAAAAACTGTACATGCATCGGAACACGCTAAACTATAGGCTTGATCATTTCGTTGAGAAAACCGAGATCAATATTCGGGAATTCGCAGGAGCGATGGCAATCTATTTGCTTTTCAGAAGATAATTTGTGCAGTTTGCATATTTGATTATCTTCTTTTTTTTTATATAATGGGTCTGTTAATAAAATAGTAGTGAACGGAGGATATTTTATGGCTACTTTACAGTTTAAAGGATTAGACAAGGTATACGACAATGGTGTACAGGCAGTATTTGATTTCACATTAAATGTGAAAGATAAAGAAT
This sequence comes from uncultured Candidatus Izemoplasmatales bacterium, assembly GCA_964480415.1. Classification (GTDB taxonomy): domain Bacteria; phylum Bacillota_I; class Bacilli_A; order Izemoplasmatales; family Hujiaoplasmataceae; genus CAYZPL01. The sequence continues at coordinate 6,099 of CAYZPL010000047.1, read as the reverse complement.
TCATCGTATTCGTCGGACCATCCGGATGCGGAAAATCAACCACGCTTAGAATGGTTGCCGGACTGGAAGAGATTACAAAAGGGGAACTATATATCGATGACACTTTGGTCAACGATGTAGCTCCAAAAGACAGAAACATCGCAATGGTGTTCCAATCTTACGCATTATATCCACATATGACGGTTTATGACAACATGGCGTTCGGATTGAAATTGAGAAAGATGCCAAAAGACGAAATCGAAAAAAGAGTCAACAACGCAGCTGATATTCTAGGCTTGACAGGTTATCTCGATAGAAAACCAAAAGCATTATCAGGTGGACAACGTCAACGTGTCGCATTAGGTAGAGCGATTGTCAGGGATGCGAAAGTGTTCTTGATGGATGAGCCTTTATCAAACTTGGACGCAAAACTGAGAGTTGCCATGAGAGCGGAGTTGATCAAACTCCACAAACGTTTGGAAACAACAACAATCTATGTAACCCATGACCAAATCGAGGCCATGACCATGGCTACAAGAATCGTTGTCATGAAAGACGGAAGAATCCAACAGATCGGTGAACCGAAAGAAATCTATGACAATCCTAACAATATGTTTGTCGGTGGATTCATCGGCACACCAGCTATGAACTTCCTGGTTGGAAAAGTTAATGACAAAGGCGTCTTTGCTTGCGAGGACATGCAGTTGGGAATCGCAAAGAAACATTTCGACTTATTGAAAGAAAAGAAAATGTTGAACAAAGAGGTAGTATTGGGATTCCGTCCTGAAGATGTACATGACAATCCTAGCAAGCTAGAAGAGCATGTTCAATCGAAACACAAATTCATTGTCGACGTTGCCGAACTTCTCGGTGCCGAGACAAACATTCATATCACAATCGGATCTCACAACATTATCGCGAAAGTCGGAGCTAGATCTGACCTTCACATCGGCGATGAAATCGAATTGGCTATCAATATGGAGAAAGCACATTTCTTTGATCCAGAAACAGAATTAAGAATAGTCGCTGATTGAAAAAACAATATCATATCATAGTCAAAAGCCACCAATTGAGGTGGCTTTTTTCAAGACGGAAATCGCGGGTTCAAACGTAATCTATTATTGGTGATAACTATGATAAATTATATTTTGAAAAACACGGACAACAAATTGTTCGTCTCCGAGAATTCGAGTTGTCAGATTTTGGACATACCTCTGACAAAACTTTTCAATCAGCTTCTACTTGAGGAACTGACCACATTTGGCGCGAGAGTCAAGTCCATCAAAAAGAAGTTCAATCTCAAAGCCAAAGTTCCTCTGATAGTCGATAAGGATACGCTACTTATGAATATTCGGAGTCACAGAGCGGAAGCCAGCCTCTATATCAATTATTTCTCCATATACAAATATGAAGTGGTCAATGGTGCCATCCATGTATCTTTTCACAACAACCATGTCATGAAAATCGCTGAAAGATATGCTTTTGTCGAGCAATGGAAACGCTGTGAAAACATCGTTCGGGAAATATAAGAACAGGAAAATGTTTTCATTTACATAAATAGTACATTTAACTAGAAAAAAAGTGTTGTTTTTAGTATAATAATGTGTGGGAAAAAACAACTCAGGAGGCGAGTTTATGAAAAAGAAAGCAATAGAAGATTTGCATGTACATGGAAAGAAAGTTTTGGTCAGAGTGGATTTCAATGTTCCTATTATCGACGGTGAAATAACTGACGACAACAGAATAGTACAGGCTTTGCCTACGATCAAGTATTTGGTTGAAGAACACGCGAAAGTGATCCTTTTGTCACATCTTGGCAGAGTTAAGACCGAAGAAGACTTAAAGAAATTATCATTAAGAGTCGTCGCAGTCAGATTAGAGGAATTGCTTGGCCAGAAAGTGACATTCGTTCCGTTCACGAGAGGCAAAGAGCTTGAAGATGCGATCGCGAACATGAAAGAAGGCGACATCGTAATGATGGAAAATACTCGATTCGAAGACCTTGACGGTAAAAAAGAATCGAAAAACGATCCTGCACTTGGCGCTTATTGGGCAAGTCTTGGCGACGTGTTCGTAAACGACGCATTCGGTACTGCTCACAGAGCACATGCATCGAATGTCGGCATCGCATCGAATCTGGAATCCGCAGCCGGATATCTGATGGAGAAAGAAATCAAATATATCGGCGATACCGTTGACAATCCGGAAAGTCCGTTCATCGCAATTCTGGGTGGCGCAAAAGTATCCGACAAGATCGGCGTCATCGAGAATCTACTTAAAAAAGCCGACAAGATTCTGATCGGTGGTGGAATGGCATACACATTCATGAAAACATTGGGTTATAGAATCGGCACGTCGATCTGTGAAGAAGATAAATTGGATTTGGCGAAAACATTACTTGATGAAGCTAAGGGGAAGATAGTCCTTCCGGTAGATGTAGTAGTCACAAAAGAATTTTCTGCAGATTCCCCATCCAGAGTAACAAATTATAAAGATATTCATGATGATGAAATGGGACTTGACGTCGGTCCAAAGACTATCAAACTTTTCAAGAACGAACTCAAAGGTGCAAAGACAGTCGTCTGGAACGGACCACTTGGAGTATTCGAATTCGAACAATTCGCCAAAGGCACAAGAGATATATGTGAAATACTTGCCAATCTAAAGGGAGCCAGAACAATCATCGGTGGTGGTGATTCCGCAGCCGCAGCCATTCAGATGGGCTATGCAGACAAATTCACACATATATCAACTGGCGGCGGCGCCTCTCTGGAATTTTTGGAAGGTAAAGCTTTACCAGGAATTGAAGCGCTGGATGACGCTGTTGAATGTGACTGTGGAGACGAACATTGCAATCACTAAATATTTGACTTGAAACATGAGATAAAAAAGAGTACAATATTAACGTTGAATAAACGTAATATCAGAATGGAGTTAAAATGGAAAAGATCATTACAATCACAGACACTGCTGGGTTGCATGCTCAGTTGGCAACAAAATTAGTACAGATTTCCAACAAGTACGATGTTGATGTCCGACTGGAGTATGAAAATATTACCGTTGACGCAAAATCAATCTTGGGCTTGATGAGCCTGGCGGTTCCAAACGGAAAGAACGTTAAGTTCATCGCCGAAGGCAAAGACGCAGAAAAAGCGATAAACGAGATACAAAAATTATTAGAATAGGATGATTAGTATGAGAAAACCAATTATTGCCGGGAATTGGAAAATGTTCAAGACCCGCGATGAAGCCTTGTTTTTCATATTGGAGGTTTCAGAAAGAATGCCAAGCATAAAATTGGTTGATTCTGTTATCTGTGCACAAGCACCGCTGATGAGATGTTTGATTAAGAGACAAGGAGCAAATCTACGCATTGGTGCACAAAATCTATTTTATGAAGATGAAGGCGCTTATACCGGTGAAATCTCCGGGAAAATGCTTAAATCATATAACGTCGATTACGTGATCATCGGACATAGCGAGAGAAGAAACATTTTTCATGAGACGGACGAGATGGTCAACAAGAAAATCAAGGCAGCTTTAAGAAACGATCTGAAACCGATAGTTTGTGTCGGAGAGCATCTGGAAGAAAGAGAATCGGGCAAGACAAACGAATTATTGGATACTCAGGTAAAAGCGGCTTTTGCAGGCATATCTGCGGCTGATATGAAAAAGATCGTCATAGCCTATGAACCGATCTGGGCCATCGGAACCGGAAGAACCGCATCGGCTGAACAAGCCGACGAAGCTTGCGGATTCATCAGATCGCTCATCAAGGACCTGTATGGAGAAAATGTATCCGAAGCGATCAGAATCCAATACGGAGGGTCGGTCAAACCGGAGAATATCGATGAACTTCTTGCGAAGGAAAATATCGATGGTGCTTTGATTGGAGGAGCCTCGCTCGATCCAGAAAAATTCATCGAGATGGTGAATGCGGCAGTAAAATGATGAATAAGAATGTAGCGTGGTAATCCACGCTACTCTTTTTTTTGAATATTATCCAAAAAAAACACTTCGAATGAAGTGTTTTTATGTCTTATTTGTTATACAACTCAACGATTAGGTTTTCGTGGATTTCCGGTAAGATTTCATTTCTTTCAGGTAATCTTGTGTAAGTGGCTGCTTGTTTTTCATCATCGAAAGAGATGTATTCCTGACGGCCTACGACAGCTTCCAACGCATCCTTGATTATCACTAGGTCTTTTGAAGATTCCTTGACGCTGATGACTTGACCTGGTTTTACGATGATTGACGGAATGCTGGCTTTGTTACCGTTAAGCAAGATATGACCATGATTTACAAGTTGTCTGGCTTGTTGTCTCGTTCTTGCGAATCCTGCGCGATAAACCAAGTTATCCAATCTTGATTCCAGCAAGAATAAGAAATTGGCGCCTTGCTTGCCTTGCATCTTCTTTGCTTCGTTGAATGTTTTGCGGAATTGCTTTTCATTTACACCATAAGTGTGTCTAACACGCTGTTTTTCTTGAAGTTGAAGACCATACTCTGATAGTTTTCTTCTACGTTTTTGTCCGTGTTGTCCTGGTGGGTAATTTCGTTTGTTCAGCTCTTTGCCTGTTTCGGTGATTGAATATCCCAAACGTCTTGAAAGTTTCCACTTCGGTCCTGTGTACCTTGACATATATTATCCTCCTTATAAATTTTATTACGTTGTAATTTGAGGAGTTTCGCAAAGTTTCAGATTGATTGTTTTAATGGTTTCTTGTTAAGCAGTTAACAATACTTCCAAACCTTGACAATGGAACAATCAACACCTAAATTTTCATGAAACAACTGCTTTTTATTACATGCGCACAAAGTATTATATCTTATATATCACAAAATGTCAACTAAAAGATTTACCACTGTTTCTAGGGCTTTTTTGTCTTCTTCGTCGAAATTGTCCAATTTAAAACTGTCGATATCGAGAACCCCGAAAAGGTTACCGTCTTTGATGATCGGAACGACTATTTCTGAACGCGAATTATCATCGCATGCGATATGTCCGTCGAACTGATTGACGTCCTTTACAATGACACTTTGACGTTTGGTTGCGGCATAACCGCACACTCCTGAATTCAAATCGATCAGAACGGTTGCGGGTAGTCCTTGGAATGGACCAAGATACAATTCCTTACCATTATAGAGATAAAAGCCGACCCAATTGATGTTTTCCATTTCGTGGAAGATTAAAGACGACAGATTTGCCAGGCAGGTTATTATATTCAGACTATCGTCAAGATATAGTTCTGAGGCGGCTATCATACGTTCATGTTTGCTCATATATCTTCATCTCCTTCGCTGTTGAATATTATAAAATAATTTTTCCGTAAAGGCAATAAATATGGTAAAATATTACTGAATTGAGGAAACTAATATGTATAATTACGTAATGATCAGATATGGAGATTTGACACTTAAAGGGAAAAACCAAAAGCAATTCAAGAACACCGTCAATCACCAGATAAGAAACAAACTTTCGGATTTGGATGTTTCAATTGAATTCCAACATGACATGGTCTATGTGAGACTTGACAATGTCGAACCGGAAGAAGTGATAGCCAGACTGGATTTCATAGCCGGTTTGTCTTCTTACAGCAAAGTCATTAAATGCGAATACGATCTCAAGACGATAGCCGACAACGCTATACAGCTCATCAAACATGAATACGTTGAAAAACCTTTGAAATTCAAAATCGAAACCAAAAGAGCCGACAAGCGAATTCCGATCACTTCGTTGGAGATTTCCCAACAGGTAAGTCGAATGGTTTTGCCTGCCGTCCAAAATCTTACAGTTGATGTGCATGAACCTGATTTCACATTAAATATTGAAGCTAGGCGAGACGCAACTTATATCTATACCGAGAGAATACCCGGCATGGGTGGATTTCCGGTATCGATCGGCGGAAAAGCACTGGTATTATTAAGTGGAGGCATTGATTCTCCCGTCAGTGCGTATCTGGCGATGAAGACAGGTTTGGAAGTGGAGTGCATTCATTTCGAGTCGACACCGATGACGTCGATTGAATCAGCTCAGAAAGTTGTCGACCTGACAGAGAAACTGGCAAGATATTCCCCAGAAGCGAAAATCAAATTGCATATGGTGCCTTTCAAAGACCT
>CAYZPL010000046.1:0-7059 GCA_964480415.1 uncultured Candidatus Izemoplasmatales bacterium | reverse complement strand
CCCACGACGCAAATGTCCAAGATCACTAACAGTAAATAGGTGACAGAATCGCAACTTGTTCGATTCTACATACTTAATGACTTCATCAATTGATTTACCATCTTTTTGCATATTGGCAGCGTAAGTCAGAAGCAAGCCTTGGCCCATTGAAGCGCATTTGGAATCAATTGATATGATTTTTCTTTCAGGGAATTCTTCTTGTAATTCCTTTGCGGCTACCATGCTTGAAGCAAAGGTTCCCGACAAAGCGCTGGAAAATAGTATCATAAGTATGTCGGTGCCATTTTCCAAGTATGGTCTCATCATCTCAAGAAAATCCTGAGGATTGGCCTGAGCGGTTTTCACAGGTTTATGTTCTCTTAGGCAATTATAAAATTTCTCGAATGTGATTTCTCTTTCGTCAAGGAAATTCGCGTATTCTTTGCCATCGATAATCACTTTTAGAGGTAAAACTTCCAATTTCAGCTCTTTTGCCAGACTATCAGGCAGATCGATACACGAATCAGTTATTATTTGGAATTTATTCATAGGTTCCTCCGATAAATTACTATGTCACACATAATACTTTATCAAATTTGATTTTTCATGTCAACCACTTGGAAACATTATCCTTCAATTTTTTGGGATAAAACTTCAAAGGATAATTCAGGTTGTTTTAAGTCGGATTAAAATGATAAAAAGAATCTCCGTTAATGGAGATTCTATTTGTCTAGAAACAAGCTTCCAATATATCCATGACGTCTTTTCTGGTAAGTTTTTTATAATGACCGCCTAGAAATGTGGAATCGGCTATCAGTGGCAACATTTCCCTTGTAGCGCCAAGTTCCTTTATCGAAGTCACAATTCCAGAGTCCTTGATGAACTTGGTCATTTCGTCTAGTCCTTCTTGGGCTATATCCTCATCTGACTTACCCTTTGGATCGACATTCCAAACATTTTTTGCGAATTGCACGAATTTAGGTAGACCATCTTTATATATCAGTTTGTAATACGGGATGGAAATCGCCGCCAAGCCCATTCCATGGGCGCAGTCCGTATAGGCACCAAGCTGATGCTCGATCATGTGTACTTGCCAGTCTTGTTCCTTGCCCGGCTTGACGATACCGTTAAGAGCCATCGTCGCCGCCCACATGATGTTGCTGCGGGCTTCGTAGTCTGTCGGATTCACCAGTGCTATTTTCGTCGCTCTTATGACCGTCTTCATGATGGCTTCCATAATCGCATCCGATACGTTGTCATCGGTTCCCGAGAAATATTGTTCCATCAGATGGGACATGATATCGAAGATGCCGCTTGTCATCTGATATTTGGAAACGGAGAATGTGAATTCGGGATTCAGGATGGAAAATTTCGGGAAATTGATTTTCTCAAAGGAATGACCGATCTTCAATTTCAGTTTTTCGTTCGTGATCACGGAACCACCGTTCATCTCCGAAGCGGTTCCGACCATGGTGACGATGCTTGCCACCGGCACGATCTTGTTTGAGATGGGCTCATCATTGATCCAGTATTTCTGGTAGGCATCTTCTTCGCAATAAGCAGAAGCGGCGACACCTTTGATACAGTCGATGACAGAACCGCCACCTACTCCTAAAATCAGATCTATATTGTGTTCTCTGACAAGTTTCGCACCTTCCAACAGTTTCGTATAGGTTGGATTGGGCATGATACCGGAAAATTCGAAGACGTTCTTACCGGCTTCTTTTAGTATCTTGATGACTTTGTCGTATAGACCTATTTTCTTGATCGAACTCCTGCCATATGCAAGCAGAACATTCGGTCCGAAGTTCTCCAATTCACCTTTCAAATAGTCGAGTGAGTTTTTCCCGAAATGTATTCTGGTGGGATTATAATAATTGAAATCGAATTTCATACAGAACCATCCTTATATGTATTATTTCAAACAAAAAGCGTATTCTAAATAAAGTGAATATGCCTTCGTATATGTTATAAGCTATAATGATCCATTTTCAAAATCTACCGGTTCAATGCCAGGCAGACTTTCGGATATCTTGTCAATGAACAATATTCCCAACAAATGATCATATTCGTGTTGGAAAACAATGCCAGGGAATCCGGAGAGTTTCAAAATCTTCTGTTCGATTTTTCCCGTATCCAGATCGACAAGTTGAACACGAGCTTTGATTCTTTTAGCGCGTTTGACCAGACCGACTATCTCCTCTGGTACAGATAAACAGCCTTCTCCACCAGGAAGATAGGTCTGTTCCTCGGAATAGGAGATAATTTTCGGATTGACGACCGCATAACTGTGGAGTTTTTCGCCTTTCTCGTCAAATGTGTTCATACAGAACATTTTCTTAGATATATTGATCTGAGGGGCTGCTAAACCAACAGAGGGTCTTAGTTCATATTGCTCGACAAGAGCTTCGTCTTGTGAATTGACCACAAGTTCCATCATATCTCTTAGAGTTTGTAGATCTTCCTTGCTTAAAGGCAACTTGACTTCCTTCGCCCTTAGTCTTAGTGTAGGATGACCTTCTTGTATTATATCTTTCATTAGTAACATCTTTATCACCGTAATAATTATAACATATTTGAGAAAAAAATATAATTCATATGACCACTCAAACATAGATTTAATCGATGATATATGTTATAATCTATACATGAAAAAAGGAAACGGTGATTTTTTATGGACGCAAGAAAAGGAATAGTGATATATTTCCGCAACACTCATGCAATCAAGAAAATTAAAAATCTCGATATAAATATCACATATATCAATAAGCCCGGGAAATATCTTACCGGGTACGTGGATGAAAAAGAATTCTTATCGATCAAGAAGCAACTGAAGAAGAACAAGTTGATCAGGAACGTCGAAGAGTCGCTTATCGAGATGCCGACACTTGATATATAGATAAAACATATCTGTCAATATATTTTGCTTGACAGATATATTTATTGTTGGTATAATACTTAAGGACTAATTTAAGGAGGAGTAATTATGGTTAAGTTAAGATTACAAAGATTTGGTACAACAAAAAGACCTTTCTACCGTGTGGTAGCTGCTGATTCTAGAAAGAAAAGAGACGGAAGATACTTGGAGATAATCGGACTATATGATCCGACAAAGGAACCGGCGTTCGTAAAAATAGATGATGAGAAAGCAAAGAAATGGCTTCATTCAGGTGCACAACCAACTGAAACAGTAAAGAGCTTGTTCACTAAAGCTGGTATAATGAAACAATATCTTAAAGAAAAGAAAAATCAATAGAAGGTTATTAGAATGGCTGTTAATTTTGAAAAACTAATCTTAGATTTGGTGACGCCATTAGTAATCCATCCAGAAGATTTGGTAGTGAAGAAATTTTCTGAAGATGAATCTTCAATCACAATACAAGTTTTGGTAAATAAAGAAGACTTAGGAAGAGTTATCGGTAGGGGTGGTAGAATCGCCAATGCGATCCGTACTATTGCTTACGCGGCTGCTTCTAGATTAGAAAAGAAAATCCATATAGATATCGATTCTTACGAATAAGATGAAAAGAGAAAAAGTAGCTGTCAGCGCCTGTTTGCTAGGAGTATCATGCAAATATAATGGTGGAGACAATCTAAACTTAAGAGTACTTGAAAATGTTCCGGGCATGGAGATAATTCCGATTTGCCCAGAAGTTTTTGGTGGGCTGGGGACACCCAGGATTCCCAATGAGATCCAAAAAGACCAAAGAGTTCTGAACAAAGAAGGCATAGATGTCACAGAAAATTTCATCTCGGGTGCCAAAGAGACTTTAAAGGTGCTGAAGAAAAGCGGCTGCAGAAAAGTGATCCTAAAAGACGGTTCCCCATCCTGCGGGTACAAGACCGTTTACGATGGAACTTTCACGCAAAGGAAAATACCAGGAATGGGAATCACAGCTTCGTTTCTCTTGAAACATGGCATTGAAATAATTGATCTAGATAATGAAAATCAACCGATCGGTTGATTTTTTCTTTGTACGTTAACTGGTGTATATTGAAAAAAAACGTTGTTGAATGTATAATTGTAATGTCATACCAATAGGGAGGGTATAATGAAGAAACTTGGTTTGTTAGTTTGTACAAATTCAGCTATTGACTACGTGCCACACGACTTTGAAGTCGGTGTAATAAGATCCTTCATAATCATGGGGGATAAGGAATACGTGGACTTCGAGGAATTGACTGCTGAAGAGTTTTACAGAAAATTGGAAGCCGACACATCGATAATTCCAAGAACTTCTATGGCTTCAACCGGTACCATGCTCAAGTTTTACGAAGATTTGAAAGAAGAAGGTTGTGATACCATAATCTTTGTTACAATTTCGTCCAAGCTGAGTGGTATCTACGAGAATGCTTTGCTGGCAGCCAAAATGATCCAAGGAGTCGATATCAGGGTATTCGATTCCAAATCGGTCGGCTATGTCGAAGTCATGATGGTGATGGCCGCACAAAAAGCATATGAAGAAGGCAAGTCGATTGATGAGATTATGAAGCAACTGGAATTCATCAGGGACAACAATCATGTCTATTTTGCGGTCAAAGATCTTCGTTATCTTATCAAGAACGGAAGATTGTCCAACGCTGCGGGGTTCGTCGCTAACATGCTTAAGATTAAACCCTTGCTAGAAATCAACAAAGAAGGCGCGGTCGTAAGTGTTGAAAAAATCAGGACTTTCTTCAAAGCCGTCGACAGAGTTATCGAAAGATTTCTTGAGGAAACTGAAGGTAAAGATGTGGTGCCTTTCATCATCCATGCCACCAACCCGGAGGTTGTGGACTATATCAGGAAAAAGGTTTTGGAAGCTAGGCCTGAATTCAAAGAAATACACGACTATATTCTGACTCCAGCGGTCGGAGCGCACAGCGGACCGAAGACAGTCGGAATGGGATATGTTCTAAAAAATTAATTGCTAAGGAGACTTTATGATAAACAGCGACATGATCAGAGGCAATATCGACACGATCATCTTGAAACTACTTATAGATAAAGATATGTACGGATATGAACTTGCGAACGAGATCTGCGAAAGATCGGGACACTTGTTCGATATCAAGGAAGCGACCCTCTACTCAGTTGTGCAAAGACTGGAAAAAAGAGAGCTTATTTTATCATATACAGGTGAGAAGTCACATGGTGGGAAAAGACGTTATTACCAGATTACACCATTTGGCAAAGCCTATTTCATTGAGATGATAAATGAGTGGAAGACGTTGAAGGAAATAATGGAAAAAATACTTGGAGGTAAAGCTGATGAATAAGATTAAGAGTTTTGTCACAAAGTTGTTGAAAGGGTATTTCAACGATCAGGACAAGAAAGAATTGATTGATATCTTAACGACAAGCTTGGAGGAAAAGGTCGACGATTTGGTCGAACAAGGTACTCCGAGAGAAGAGGCCATTGAGAAATCAATCCAGGAATTCGGCGATACCGAAGATGTTCTTAATGTTTTTCCGGAAGTCCAGAAGAACAAGGAACTGATCAAAAAGAGAAGAAATCAACTGTTATTTTCCACAATCGGATACATCATCGTAGTCAGTTTGGCAATATTCGTCAATTTCAGTTTCCTTCAGTTTTTCGCAAATATTCTCTGGTTTTACGCCGTATTGATTGCGCTGCTTTTCTGGCCGCTTTCAATGCTTTACAGATATCTTAGCGTCAAAAAATAGGAGATTTACGTGAAAACAAAGAAAATCATATTTCTGTCTTTGATGATTTCAATCGCAATTGTCCTCAGCATCGTCGAATCGATGATATCAAGATTTTTCTTCATCATTCCGGGTGTCAAACTCGGACTGGCGAATATCGTTACTTTGGTGGTGCTTTATTTATACGGAAAAAAAGAAGCCTTTACCGTGCTTGTGATCAGAGTGCTTTTGGTAGGCCTTATCTACAGCGGTCTGTTCAGTACGTCATTTTGGATCAGCCTTTCCGGAGGCCTTGTGGCGGTTACGACGATGATTCTGATGAGCCAGACCAAATTCTCCATATATTCCGTGAGCGTCGCAGGTTCGATGATGCACATGGTCGGCCAACTGGCTGTCGCGATATTCCTGTTAAGTACGGAGACGCTGGTGTACTATCTGCCGATAATGATCATGCTGAGTGTACCGACCGGAATTTTGACCGCATATCTTGCCAAACGCGTTATTGCAATATTGACCGCGAAAACTTCATTGACAAAATAAAAAACGCCATCGGCGTTTTTTTTAATTTGCAAGATTATACAGATACTCTCCGAATCCTGTGGACATGTGATAAGTTCCATCGGTCATATACCAGATGGCTTCAAGACCGGGATAACTGTTTACAAAAGATTCAGCTTGACTCAAAGGCATTAAATAGATCGCAGTTGAAAGGATGTCGGCCATCGCCGCATCATCAAAGAGAACGGTGACACTCATCACATCCGGATCACCTCCTGGATAAAGCGTGTGGGGATCGATGATATGATGATAGACCAAGTGGTCGTCAAGTCCGATGAAGAAACGTTGGTAATCGCCGCTGGTCACGAGATTAACGCCTTGCGGTATTTCCACATAAGCATAATAATCGGTTCCTGCGAGGCCATCCAAAGTCGGTTTAATCAGAGCGATTATGAAGTTTCCGGTGTCATTGTTCTTGTTGATACCGCCAACGCGGACATTGGAGTTTCCGGCATTGAGAAGATAAGTGATGTTCATTTCATCCAGATGATTTGCGACTATCTCGGTCACATATCCTTTGGCGTATCCGCCAAGGTCTAGCGCCATGTCTGGTTTAGTCAATTCTATTGTCATGTTTTGTGAATTCAACACTATATCGGCAGGATCGATATTGAATGTCTTCCCGTCGATTTGATCCCTTGGTACAGGACAATAAGCCACGCCCGGCTGGATCGTATAATCGCAGGCTGAACTTTCTCTGGCATCATGCCAGATCTGGGTCACAGGTCCTAGTGCGATATCGAAAAGCGGCAAGCCGGTCGCGTTGTTGACGTTTTCGTTGTCAAGTGCATACTTGATTCCATCAAATAGTTTTTTGTCAATTGTAACGGGACCTGTGGAATGATTGATCGTATATACATTCACAAGGTCGGGAT
>CAYZPL010000045.1:0-7207 GCA_964480415.1 uncultured Candidatus Izemoplasmatales bacterium | reverse complement strand
ATAACATAAATAGTTTTCAATTTAAGTGTCAAGCCTTAAAAAAAAGCTTATTTCCTTATGAAATAAACTCTTATCGATAAATGGTCGAGATGATGGGATTTGAACCCACGACCCCTTCGTCCCGAACGAAGTGCGCTACCAATCTGCGCTACATCTCGAATATGTTTTTTCCTGTTTTAGCATATATTATTATAACACAATAATTAAAAATGCAAACACTTGTTTTCGATGAAAACCATTATTTCTTTGAGTCTTTTTTCCCTTCGAATCTTGGATTTGAAAACGACATATACATATAATATTGAGCCATCCTCAAACATAGTGAGAATGGCTCTTTTTCATAGTTATATATTTTATTTGTTATAAATATATCTTCAAATATGCTTGTAAACAGTATATTCTTTGAAACCCTTGGGATAATCCTCGATCACCATAACGACTTTGTATCCTCTCTTCTTGTAAAGCCCCAACGCTTGGAATTCGAATGTGGTCAAATATATGTTTTTTACACCTCTTCTGGCTGATTCTGACTCAATCAATTCCATTAAGGTCGATGCAATTCTTCTACCACGATATTTCTTGTCAACAAACAAAATGTTAATAAAGAGATATTCATATTGGAAATTACCATAGATTCCGCCAATGAATTTGTCGCCATCAAGTACCACATATTGCAAATCCACAACTTCTGTTGAAAAATCAAGACTCTTCCTGATTTTTTTCAATTCCTTTCTGACTTTGTTGTCGTAATTTGGTATCGGTTTTTTCGTGGAAGTTGATTGGTATGATTTATCCAATTCATGCTCTTCAAAGTCCTTATCTAATAAGAAAACCTTATCCATACCTTTCGCCATATCCTTCAGAACTCCATGATCATCAAAGCCGAGTGCAATGAAATCGTTTATTCTGTCTTCAAGTATCGAATTGAACTGTATTCCGACGACATTGTCTTTGTAATATTCCTTTACATCGTTCATAAGTGCTTTTAGGACATCTGGATCCTTATAATAGATTTTCCTTATGTGACACCAATCAGATTCTTGTTTGGTATGGCACGCGCCTACCAGGATGCCATCATCCATAACATAAAAAATCCGAGAATCTTTTTCTCTACCCCCGGTCTGTGATTTGTTATATTCGTGAAGTCTTTTTATAATCTCTTCGTTATAACTAAAATCTTTGTCTTCGATAAACTTCAGTTTGTGCATCAAAACATCTCCTCAAAATAAAAAGCTGATTGTCAATGTTTATCAGCTACGTTTAATTATAGCATATTATAGCCTTTTTTTCAACTTTTCACAAAATGCATCATAGATCTCCTTCAATGGATTGTCTTGTCAGAATCGTAAGGTAAAAAAGTTCCAACTTGTCTGATTTTGATTTAGTTACGGAACCTGAGACCACCATTTTTGCTTGCGGTTTCCAAGATATTGTCATGTTGCACTAAACATCTGCCTTTAAAAAGAGTATACTATAATCGGGAGGGATAATTATGAAAAACAATCTCATCTACTACATCATGACTTACGTTATGTTTTTGTATCCGCCACTCATCTTCTTCCTTGTCATGATCAATTTCGATAATATGTCAGACACCGGTCAATGGGTCACAGGCATTATCGCCGACTTCGCGTTTGTGCTTATCACGACAGGTGTGATGGCATGGTTGGCAATTAGCAAAAGGATACCAAAGATAGAAAAGGACGAGTTGAATCATTTCATTTTCGGATACATAGGAAATGTCGTGGTTTTTCTATATGTGTATCAGAATATGATCGGGATCGAGAGATTCTATTCGGTATTCAGTCTGGTACTGGTTCTTGTGCTAGTGTACAAATATCTTATTTCAGGAAGGATAACATTCAAAGAAATCTTCATGTTCAGCATCGTATTCAGTGTGCTTGATTATCTTATCATCATCATTACCGGAAATACATTGCTTGCGGATAATGTCAGTTTCACAAATGCCGAGTCGACGATTTTCCAGATATTGTTTATTTTGGTACTACTTTACAGCATAGGTTTCTACATTTTGAAATTGTATAGAAATCATAAATGGACGGATCTCCGCTTTGCTTATATCGGATTCCTAGCCGTTTTCGTCATCTCATATTATGTGAACAGCGATTCTGTGCAGTGGTTCGGCACTTTTATGGTTTTGGCGTTCTTCTCATTGATAATCGATATCATATTGCGCTTGATTCACAAGGAGTTCAAGACGATCGATCTGGTCTTTTATGCTAGAACCATTCTGCTAGCGGTAGTGTTGATGTTCGTCAAGGATATGGAAATCTACAAATTGTCCGCATTTTCCATTGGCGAGATGGGCCTTTTGATTGGCATTTTCTATGTGACCGCTCTTTCCGACATTCTTATGAACACCTCGTCGAAGAAACAAACCGAAATCGAACTGGCGTTTAGTATCGAAGAATATCTGAAGACTATTTTCAAACCGTTAACGTCCAGATACAAAGATGTCTTGGCTATTACTGAAGCCGATGAGTTGCCGATCGATTTAAGTACCATGGGTAGAAAGATTATCATCAAATCCGATCCGGAAGAAATCAAAAAGCTTGATTTGAATGCGATATCCTTCGCAGTGATCTATTCCGACAAACCGGATCTGATCGATATGATCCACGACAGATTTCCGAAGTTGAGTCTATGTGTGATAAGTAAAGAGAGACGGGATGACAAAAAGTTGAAAACCTGCTTTACAGACTTCGATTATTACGTATATACGATTTAGTTCCATAAACAAAAACAGGCGCTTAAAAGGCACCTGTTTTTTTTATATGAATGTCATTGTTATGTCATTTTAAGATTGATTTTGCGGAAAGCTTTCTTGTATTCCTGGACCAGTTTGCTAATAAGTTCTTTTACAGTAATGATCTTGTCGATTCTGTAGGCGTTGCTGCCGGCAAAAGCGAATCCGTTTTTCATCTTGCCGAGTTTGGCGCTGATCAAGGCCAAAGTTATGCAATATGGTGCAGTTTCCTTCGTACATGTTTTGATGCAGTTATAAGGACATGCGAACGGATGCTTCAAACCTTCTTCGACATCATTAAGGAAGTTATTTTTAATCGCTCTGCCGACTAGACCGACAGGACTGTTGATATAAACTATATCCTCTTCTTTGGCGTTGATGTATGTCTGTTTGAATTCAAGGCTCGCATCGCACTCGTCAGTAGCTACGAATCTGGTTGCCATCTGTACAGCGGCAGCTCCATGGTTTAGAAAATAATATATATCTTCGCCGCTGAATATGCCTCCGCCGACAATCACGGGTATTTCTCTGCCATACTCCTTTTCGAACGGAGCCAATGCCTCAAGTACTTCCGGTAGAAGGTTCTCTAGCTTATAAGCTTCATCTTCGATATATTCTCTCTTAAACCCAAGATGTCCTCCGGCTTTCGGGCCTTCCAAAACGAATGCATCTGGGAGATAATCATAATTCTGAAGCCATTTCTTAGTCATTATTTTCGCAGCTCTTCCCGAGGAAATTATCGGAACTAGTTTCGTCGAACTGCCCTCAGTCAGATATTTAGGCAGATCAAGCGGCAACCCGGCCCCTGCGAAAATGAAGTCGATGTTTTCTTCGACCGAAGCTTTCGCCAATTCACCGAAATTAGTCAAGGCGACCATGATATTGACGCCTAAAAGTCCGTCTGTCATCTGTTTGGCTTTTCGTATCTTGTTTCTTAAAACTTCTATATTATTTTTCTCGAAATCTTTGACATTTCCTTCGAACATGCCGACTCCGGCAGCGGAAATCACTCCGACTCCACCTTCGTTCGCTACAGCTGCGGCCAGTTTTTCAAGTGAAACACCAATCCCCATTCCTCCCTGGACAATCGGCAATTTCGCTACTTTATCACCAACCACGAATTGTTTCATTTCACCAATACGCATTGCAATTCCTCCTGTTAATGATCTGTTTCAAAAACTTTTCTTACATTACTATATCACACATAGTAATTTAATTCAATGCATTTTATGTAAAGTTTTGAATTTCAAAGTAATAAAAAAAGAAAGTATTTTTCAACTTTCCTTTTCACAATTTATCTAGTATTATCCTTTGACATTAAGATCCGAATCATAGGGCGAAAACGTGCAAACTTCTGGTAAACTGTTCAAATATGCCTGTACCGAATCATAACTGTCAGCTTCTGTCTGGGCTTGATTTGTGATGCTGTCGGTTTGCTTGACTTCATCCACATAAAATTCATAGATTGTCTTATCTTTAAATACATATTTGACTGTTTGGCTTTTTCCAGGACAAACGCCCACAGTCGCGTCTTTTGGTATCGAGCTTCCGCAAGCGTTAAGCGAAAAAGCTACGAATAAAGCAACTGCCAAAATCATAATTTTCTTCATAATTTCCCCTCTATATATCTATTTTCCTTCTTAATATAATACCCTATCCCACGAAAAAACAGAAGCACGTTTCTGAAATTAGCTTAACAATGGATTATTTATATTACACCTAACGGAATCAGGATTATCAACAATAAAGCCACCAGACTCCAAAGTGAAATCAAGAACCATTTTTTCACGTTCGCTTTGGCATCGTAAATCCAAAATGAGACAAGGAAAAACGGAATATATGTCGTTACGAACACCGGAATCGCACCCCACCACGAATAAGTCCAGATAAATGCCGGAGTACCGGCAAGGAATATTTCGAAAAAGCTGAATAACGCCGCATTCATTATCGCAAAGAAAATTCTGTTATTCATCCCGAGAATCTTCATGTTCTTGTCTTCAGGCAATAATTTGGACATCGCTAAACCGGCAATCGCAAACATCATTGACAACTCCCATGATACTCCAATCAGGATCATGAATGAAGTGCTTTCAGGTGAAACCGTCCATAATGCATAACCGGTTGCAGACTGGATAATTGCGTTCGTAATTTCATAAAGCCAGTGTACTCCGTAAAGCGCAAGCGCCGCAGCGATGCCGCTTAAGTTCTTCTTCTTAAGTTCTGAAAAATATATATAAATTACTATTGCAAAAAAAGTAATGAAAGTCCAATTGAAATTATTCGTGTTTCTGATTGCCGCATTTGCGGAATCAGCAAAAATCCTGTTCGCCGGACTTCCCCAAAAAACGAAAACAGTGGATCCTTTCGCTAACAATGATAATAGAAATTCCACAAGACATATAACTATAATCAGGAACAAAACAGGAACAAAGTTCTTCAATTTAAATGTCAATTTACCATTCATAACAAACCTCCTTGAATTTTTCTGAATTCAATTATACTGTGAAAATAGTAAAAATCCAACAACCAAGACAAACATATAACAAGAAATTATGTACATCAGCGGAAAAATAATAATTTAATTTGCTGAATATATTGAAAAAACCATCGAAAAGTAATAATATTAATGTGGCTGATGCAACTGAATAAAACAAGCGGAAATTGAGTGTGTCCGATCAAATCGGATTCTTTTTTTGACTGTCGGCATTAATCAACTGTGTTTTAGGTCTTTTGACAATAGATATATATCCAATAAAAAACAAGGAGAGATTAAATGGAAATTAGTAATCATGTAAAAGAGTATATCGCAAAAGTAATCAAAGATGTTGAAACTAAGAATTCGTGGGAAACAGAATTTTTACAAGCGGTTAGAGAGGTTTTCAGTACCTTGGGACCGGTTTTGGAAAAACATCCCGAATTTATCAAGGAGAATATTCTTGGTAGAATTGTCGAACCGGAGAAAGGAATTCACTTTAGAGTCCCTTGGCGCGACAAAGATGGCAATTTGCATGTTAACAAAGGTTTCAGATATCAATTCAACAGTGCAATCGGTCCTTACAAGGGCGGACTCAGATTCCATCCAAGCGTTTATCAGGGAATCATTAAATTTCTAGGATTCGAGCAGGTATTCAAGAACAGCCTTACCGGCTTACCAATGGGAGGCGGAAAAGGTGGAAGTGATTTCAATCCTAAAGGAAAAACAGATCAGGAGATTTTCGATTTTTGCAGAAGTTTTATGACACAGCTTTATCGTCATATCGGTCCTGATACGGACGTCCCTGCCGGAGATATCGGTGTTGGCGGCCGCGAGATAGGTTATTTATTCGGTACCTATAAGGCCATCAAAGGATCTTTTGAAGCCGGCGTGCTTACAGGAAAAGGTCTGGACTATAGCGGTAGCCTGATTAGACCCGAAGCGACAGGATACGGAGCCGTATTTTTCGCTCAAAACATGCTCGAACGAGACGGTTTGGAAATCAAAGGAAAAACCGTAATCGCGAGCGGCTACGGAAACGTGACTTGGGGCGTATGCAAGAAAGTCAGGGATTTAGGCGGAAAAGTTATCACTATTTCCGGTAGCAAAGGCTATGTTTATGATCCTGATGGTGTTATTACCGATGAAAAGATAAATTATCTTTTAAGAATGAGAAGCGAAAACGAGATCGGTTTGAAAGATTATGCCGAAAAATTCAACTGCACATTCTATCCTGGCAAGAAGCCTTGGGGTGTCAAAGGCGATATCGCGATTCCAAGTGCTACGCAAAACGAAATTCACGTCGAAGACGCAGAATTACTGATAAAAAATAAAGTAAAATACATAGTTGAAGCTTCCAATATGCCAGTTACGAACGAGGCTATAGAAGTCCTTAAAAAAGCCAAGGTGGCTTTAGCTCCGGGAAAGGCAGCGAATGCTGGTGGTGTCGCGGTTTCAGGACTGGAAATGACACAGAACTCGTTGAGATATTCCTGGACGAGCGCCGAAGTGGAAAACAAACTGGAAGACATCATGAAAAACATCTACAATACTTGTGTAGACGCAAGTGAAGAATACGGTTTTGGCTACGACCTGATCGCAGGTGCGAACATCGCCGGATTCCTCAAAGTCGCAAATGCGATGATCGCTCAAGGTAGTTACTGATAATACAAGATAAATTAAGCCCTTCGGGGCTTTCTTTTATGAAACAGGAGTTCCTGTTTTTGTTTCTCGGTTTATTTAAGTTACTATAGCTTTAAAAATGTCAATATAGCGATTTTTTACTCATATATTATATTGTTTCTCTATCATATTACAAATAATAGAAAAGGTTAATGACGAATATTATTCTGCGGATGAAATGATGAAGAAATCCTACGATCATTATGGAAAGGCAAATGCCTTAATATTTGCCCAATACATCAAAACCTTTTTGGAGGATATGGTGGCGTTATCGCTCTAGCGAT
>CAYZPL010000044.1:0-7208 GCA_964480415.1 uncultured Candidatus Izemoplasmatales bacterium | reverse complement strand
GGCTAAGGAGTCAAACCCTTTCGGCGAGACGAAAGCTGTGAAATCGACATAGAATTCCTCTATCGCAATTTCTCTCATGTTTTGAAGATCGTTCAGGTCGAAAGACTCAGAAACCGAGATCTCCAAGCTTTTTTCACCGATATTGGCCACGGAAATATTATCATATATTTCAAAGAAATTCTTAAGCTCCCTGATATCTCCCGTTTTGACGCTGACATAGATTTTTCGTACTTCGTCCATTGAACCAAAGGTACTCCTTTTCTGTAAAAAAGAACTGTAATTCAACAGTTCCAAATAACTACGCTTTAATAAACTGGTCTACATCCATTACGAAGATGGTCGCACCTCCGACCTGCACTTCGACAGGCGTTGACGAAAAGATTCCAAACTCGCTTGATATGGCATTTGGAACAAGTTTCGTTCTTCTTCTTGAGGTTTCCGAGATGACTTGAATACAACGATCAAGCATTTCTTCCTGAACGCCGATGATGACAGTAGTATTTCCGCTCATCAGAAATCCTCCGGTAGTAGCCAATTTGGTCACGAAGAAATTCTCTTTGATCAAGGTTTTAATAACTTTGTTGGCATCTTCGTTGGACACGATCGCCATGACTAGTTTCATAAGTTAACACCACCTTTTTATATATTCTACCATATTCATCACTAAAATTAAATACAACTGAATAAAAATTATCATACATGATTACTTTCATATAAAGAAAAAATGCCTAGATGCTAGGCATTTATCAAGTTTCTGTTATCCGATTGAACCTGTCATTTCCATTTTGATCAACTGATTCAGTTCGACCGCATACTCCATCGGTAGTTCTCTAGCAAAAGGTTCGATGAATCCCATGATGATCATTTCCTTCGCTTCATCTTCCGTCAAACCTCTACTCATCAGGTAGAACAATTCTTCTTCACTGACTTTGGAGACTGTTGCCTCATGTTCGATCTGACCCCTGAAATTCTGTACGATGTTGGTCGGAATCGTATCCGAACTTGATTCGCGGTCGACAAGAATCGTATCACATTCGATTTTGGCTTTGGCTCCGATGGCGTTCTTGCCTTGAGAGACCGTTCCTCGGTAATTCACCTTGCCACCTTTGGCCGCAATTGACTTCGAGACTATCTTGCTGGTCGTATAGTTACCGAGATGGATCATCTTGGCTCCGGTGTCCTGATGTTGGTTCTTGCCTGCGAAAGCGATTGTTATCGTCGTCCCTTTGGCGTGATCGCCTTTGAGGATGCAGCTTGGGTATTTCATGTTCAAACCAGATCCGATGTTTCCGTCGATCCATTCCATATGTCCGTAACTGTCGACGATTGCCCTTTTGGTCACAAGATTGATGATATTGGTCGACCAGTTCTGAACTGTCGAATATCTGCATTTCGCGTGTTGGTTGACGTATATTTCCACCACTGCCGCATGCAACGAGTCACGGGAATAGATTGGAGCCGTACAACCTTCCACATAATTCAACTCGGCGCCTTCTTCGACAATGATCATCGTTCTTTCGAATTGACCCATTCTTTCCGAATTGATCCGGAAGTATGATTGAAGAGGCTTGTCTATCTTGACGTTTTTCGGTACATAGATGAAAGAGCCTCCGCTCCATACAGCCGTATTTAGTGCGGCGTATTTGTTATCTTTATAGCTTACGGCTTTTGTGAAATATTTTTTGACGATTTCGGGATATTCTCTGACAGCCGAATCGGTGTCCAGAAAGATCACTCCCTCATCATTCAGTTCCTGAATAGTACTATGATATACCGCTTCTGATTCAAACTGGGTAGTAACGCCGGAAAGATACTTCTGTTCCGCTTCGGGAATACCTAGCTTACTGAATGTTTCCTTGATTTCTTCCGGAACGTCCTTCCAATCCTTTTCAACTTTTTCTGACGGTTTGATGTAATAGATTATGTCATTGAAATCTATACCAGTCAAATCCGGTCCCCATTTGGGATTGGGAATTTCATAGAATGCCTTCAAGGCATTAAGACGGATGTCTAGCATCCATTTCGGTTCTTTCTTAATGGCTGAAATCTCTCTGACTACCGCCTCGGATAAACCTCTTTTAGTCTGCTTGTAGGACTCGGTTTCCGTCTTGAATCCATATTTATATTCACCGGATATATCCAGCTTCTTGTCGTTCTTCATAAAATCACCTATTCTTTTTAAGCGTTTCTTCGAAAGCTACCCAAGCGATGGATGCGCACTTCACTCTTGCAGGAAAATTATTTACGCCGGAAAAAACCTCAGCTTCTTCGAAATCCAAATTGTGGTCAAAATCTTTATTTGCGACCATTTTCAGATAGTTTTCCGCCAATTTTAGCGCCTCGTTTATTTCCTTGCCGATCATGATTTCGGTCAGGACAGAAGCTGAAGCCATGGATATGGAACAGCCATGTCCATCCTGTCTGCAGTCTTTCACGATACCGTCTTCGACCAATGTCTGAATCGTAATCTCGTCTCCACATGAAGGATTCTTTATGTGGAACTTCTGATATCTTTCATCATCGACCAAACCTTTGTTTCGCGGATTCTTATAATGATCCATGATCACTTCTCTGTATAGATTGTCAAGATTGCTCATCATTTCCTCCTAAAAACCAAGTTGTTTGAAATATGCGACCGCTTCTTTGGTCACTTGGATAAACCTGTCTATGTCCTCGTATGTATTATATAGATATATAGAAGCTCTCAAAGATGAATAAATTCCAAGCCAATCATGTATAAGTTTTGCACAATGTTGTCCCGCTCTCAAGTCGACGTTTCGTTCGGCGAAATAGCTTACAGCATCATGGCTAGGCACACCTTCAAGATTGAAAGCGATGATACCGATGTCCGCATTTTTGTTATATATGACAACACCATCGAGATCGGACAAAAGATCCAAAGCATACTTATGCAGTTTCTTTGTAAAGGCGTCGATATTTACCAAACCTTTTTCTTCAAGATAATCGACCGCTTCCTTCAAGCCGAGCACACTGGCTATAGGCATGGTTCCGCCTTCGAATTTATGAGGACTCTCTTTCCAATAGGAAACGTCTTTGTTGACCTCGTCGCTCATGTCGCCACCGAATTCGGTAGGTTCCATTTCCTCAAGAAACTTTTTCTTGCCGTAAAGCACACCCACTCCCGTCGGACCAAGCATTTTGTGTCCTGAAAATGCCAGAAAATCAGCGTCCAATTTCTTGACGTCGATCTTATAATGCTGGATGGCCTGTGCAGCATCAACGACTACAACTGCATCATTTTGATGTGCAAGTTCAATTATTTCGGCTATCGGTGTCACGTATCCCAAGACGTTCGATGCATAAGTCAAGGCTACTATTCTGGTCTTATCTGACAATACCTTCTTGAATTCCTCAACTGTTATCCTTCCGGTATCATCCAGATCCACGTACACCAGATTAGCACCGGTTCTTTTCGCGACCATCTGCCAAGGCAGGAAACTTGATGAATGTTCCAGTTCGGAAACGATTATTTCGTCTCCCGGTTCAAGATTGTCAAATCCATAAGAAAAAGCCACAAGATTGAGTGATGCGGTCGTGCCTCTTGTGAACACGATCTCTTCCGGCAAGGCGTTGATGAAATTTGCGACCGTATTCCTCGTTTCTTCGTAAAGGTCGGTCGCTTCCATGCTTTCACGATACATGCCTCTATGAATATTCGCACTAAGTTCATTGTAATAGTAATCGACTTTGTCAATCACGCTTTTGGGTTTTAAACTCGTAGCGGCAGAATCCAGATACACCCTGTCATTCTTCAATTGGGGAAAATCTTTGGTCCATGGATTATTTTCCATCAGCTATTCGCCTCTTTTATTTTTCTATTTATGATTCTTATCAGATATTTTTGAATGTTTTCATCATTAACGTTCATAATGAACGGATTTGTATATCCCGAGATAATCAGACTTCTCGCTTCCAGTTCCGTCAAACCTCGACTGAGCAGATAAAAAAGTTGTTCATCGTCGATTTGGCCGATGGCGGCGCCATGGTTGGCTTCGACATCGTATTCATCGATAAAGAGTTTTGGTTCCGCTTTGATATAACCTTTTTCCTGCAGGATGATACCTTTGTTAAGCTGCGAACAACTGGACTTTTCATTGCCCTTGAATATTCTTCCGGATACCGAATAGGAAAGATGTGATTCGTTGTTTGATATCAGGTAGTTGTTTATGTTGGATATGGTTTTTTTGGCGTTGTGTCTGATATCCTGAAAAACCTCATAAACGTCTTCGCCGGATCCGATATTAAGCAGATCAATATTGGCTTTGGCTTCTATTCCGTCGAGATCAATTGTGTCTTTCATTTTGGTTTCTCCACTGAAAAGCATGGCGTTCATCAGGTTTAGATTTGATTTCGCAGCCAATCTGAAATTGCGGTTGATATCGATTTTTGTTCTTCTGTTCGAAATGAAAAGCGAAGTGACTTTCAGAGTCGCATTTTGTCCGAGCGCAAATTCCATATTCAGATCTGTCGTTTTTGAGGATTCCAAAATCAAGAAAAGCTCCACATTTGAATTCTCTTTGATCTTTATGGATAGTTTTTGAGAACTATCCATGTTGGTCAGATAGAAATATGTGGTGCCATCGTTCTTGAATGTGAATTTATCTGCGGCGTTTTTGACTTTGGACTGGTTGGTCAGTTTGTTTCCTTCATAGATTATGATTTCTTGTCTGTCAGACAAGTATCTTGGTAATCCCATACTAATCCCTATACCAATGATTTGGTTTTGCAAACGCCTAAAGAATAAGGTTCGCTTGCTTTGTCAAAATCATTGATGCCAAGTTCTGTCTTTACCCAGTCGTATCCGTCTTTATCGATTTTCTCAATCAATTCCCTGCCGCCGGTTTTGACTATCTGTCCATTGATCATCACGTGGACGAAATCCGGCACTATATAGTCAAGCAGTCTTTGATAATGTGTTATCAGAATCAAGCCAAGATCAGGTGACTTGAGATTTGTGACGTTTTCACCGACGAGTTTAAGCGCGTCCACATCGAGTCCCGAATCGATTTCATCGAGGAAAGCGATTTTCGGATTCAAGAGTTTCATCTGCAAGATCTCGTTGCGCTTCTTTTCACCACCGGAAAACCCTTGGTTCAAGAAACGGTGCGCCAAGCCTTTTCCCATCTTCAGATTATTTGAAGCGTCTTCGAATTTCAGTATGAAACGGCCGACTCTAAGATGCTCGCCTTTCGGCAACCTTTTCTGAACTGCGGCTTTAACGAAATCGAAATTGGTCACTCCGGTGACTTCTGTCGGATTCTGCATGCCGAGAAACAGACCGAGTCTGCTTCTTTCGTCGACGCTCATTGCCAATATGCTTTTCCCATCCAGAAGGATGTCTCCAGATTCGATTTTATATTTAGGATGTCCCATGCATATTGAAGCCAAAGTCGATTTTCCTGTTCCGTTAGGTCCCATTATTGCATGAGTTTCTCCACCGGTGACTGTCAGATTGATACCCTTTAATATTTCGTTTCCTTCAACTGAAGCATGTAAATCTTTGATTTCCAAAATCATATTAGTACCTCCGAAAATTCCATACATATTGTACCTTATAATAGGTTTTTTTGCAAAAAATATGTATGTTTTTTTTCAAAAGAAAAAGACCAAAATTGGTCTTTTTAATCGTCTACTCTTTCTGAACCTATGATATCGGGACTTTCAGTATGCTTCAAAGATGTCATTGCGATGATGCGCCTGAAGACTGTCAGGAATGCGAATGAGAACACTGAAAGCACTATTCCTACCACGTAATCTCCCATACCGAAACACAGTCCGATCATTGATGCGAGCCATAATGTCGCAGCTGTGGTCAAACCATAAATACCGTTCTTTGTTTTAAGGATCGTACCTGCGCCCAAGAATCCGACACCTGTTACAACCTGAGCAATGACTCTTTGTCTCTGAATCTGAACATTTAGCAAAACTTGGTATTGTTCAACATATTCTTTAGCCACATACAAGGCGTTATAGTAAAGGTCGTCCTGTAAGATCGCGATACCACACGCACCGAAGGCAACCATCAGATGGGTTGTGATTCCGGCTATTTTGTGACGCATTTGTCTTTCGAGACCGATTATGCCCACAAATACCAGAGTTAAGGCCATTCTAAGAAGAATTTCCCATATGTCAGGACCTCCAGAATCCATAAATGTGCTGAAAACAGATAATGTCATATTATCATCCCTCTTTACTACTATATTTCTCTATATTGTAATGGAAAATTATATCATGAATAGTATAATAAATCAATATGCTAAAAGATATTACTTTTCATAAAATGGATTGATATGGATCATGCAATGGATCACGTCAGGGATTTCATTTTCGATCTGATCATGTAGTTCCTCGGCGATCTTATGTGATTCCTCAAGGGACAACGTCGAAATCATGCTTATCTCCAAATCCACATAAAGTCTCATACCGGTAAGTCTGGTTTTCAACTCGTCCAATTTCTTGATTTCGGGATGAGAATGTACAAGCTTGATGATTTGCTGTTGGGTTTCTTCACTGGCCGCTTTGTCCACAACCTGATCAATTCCAGTCTTGATTATTTTGATACCAAGCCTTAAGATGAAAAGACTGATCAAAATCGAAGCAATCGGATCAAGATAACCATGTCCGAACATTGCACCGAGAATACCGATGACAGCACCGGCACTGGCTATAGTGTCAGAACGATGATCCCATGCCTGAGCCAAGAGCGCCTGAGATTTTGCTTTTTTCGCATCCTTTTTCGTTTTCCTGAATAAAAATTCCTTTAAACCAATCGTGATCAGGGCTACGACCAAAGCGATTATTTTAGGTTTTCCGACATCCGGTCCGATCTGGAAATAATTTACCAAAGTGATGATGGCGTTCTTGCCGACTTCAAAAGCCGTCAACAATAATGCTATACCTAAAAACATCGATATCAGACTATCGATCTTTTCATGTCCGTACGGATGTTCCTTATCGCTTTCCTTCTTTGACAGTTTGGCGGAAAAATACACGACGATATTCGTTGCGATATCACTCAGAGAGTTTATCGCATCCGAAATCAGGACGCTGGAATTTCCATAGATACCGGCAAAAAGTTTGATGGCTGCCAAGAAGGCGTTGGAACACATCGTAAGCGCCGTATTCTTCTTGATGATTTTTTCTTCTTCTTTTTTCCCCATATCTTACCCCTACTGAAAAGCGCGAGT
>CAYZPL010000043.1:0-7230 GCA_964480415.1 uncultured Candidatus Izemoplasmatales bacterium | reverse complement strand
AGTGTTTCATCCAATCGAGATACGGATACAAATTAAGATTGTATTTCTTTATCCAAGAAAACGAATCCGATAGATATGTGGTCATGGCCCATGGCCATACCTATACCCATCACGGATGCATTAAGTATGCAAAAATGATGTATGAACACGGATACAATGTGATACTATATGACGAGCGTTACCATGGCAATTCCGGCGGGAACAACACCACGCTTGGATATTATGAACAGTATGACCTGTTTGATGTGATAACACATGTGTACGAAAGGTTCGGACTGGACATATTTCTAGGCACATACGGCGAATCGATGGGTGCGGCCGTTTGCATCCTCGAACAGAAGTACGACAACAGAGTCAGATTCGTCGTCAGCGACAGCGGATTCGCAAGACTTGACGAAGTGATTTTTGATCTGATGAAAAGATTCAAGATCATGCCTAAAAGATTCTTTCTGAAACTCGCGAATTTCTTTACAAGAATTATCGCCAAGATGTCGATTTTCGAAGTGAATCCGATTGATTCATTAACAAAATACAAAAAAATCCCGATCCTCTTTGTCCATGGCGAGGATGATAAATACATCCAATGCCATGAATCTGAGGAAATGTACGATAGATACGACGGTCCCAAAATGTTTCTTTTGGGAAGAAACCACGCAATTCATGTCGGAACTTATCCCGCAAATGTCGAAGAATATGAAAAAACGATAGACGAGTTTCTTACTAAATATGTAGATAAAATATATCGGGAGGACAAAAATGCGAAATCTAAGCTTCAAAAGTAAGGTCGGTTATCTGACTTTGAGCGAAACTGGCGGCAAGATAGAAGAAATCAGATTCGCAAAAGCCGAAGAAAACGCTCAAGAATCAGAAAATATGATCCTGGCAAGGAAGGAAATAGAAGAATATCTTGCGGGCTCAAGGAAAGTTTTCGACTTCGAATATTCCATACATGGAACCGAATTCGAACTGAAGGTTCTAAGCACCATGAAAGAAATCCCATATGGTGAAACCTTGTCTTATTCCGGCCTTGCGAAAAGATCTGGATATCCGAAGGCTTCAAGAGCTGTGGGGTCCGTATGCCGCAAGAACAGGTTGCCCTTGCTATTCCCTTGTCATAGGGTAATAAGAAGCGACGGCAGCATCGGAAATTACGCGGGTGGAACCGACGTGAAAAAATACTTGCTGGATATGGAAAAAAACAGCAAATAAAGTTGACAATGTATAAAAACAGGGCTATAATGTTAATGCTAGCTAACATTATGGCTTTTAATTTTGAAAAACGAGTTAGCGAGGGCTAACTTTTAGGAGAGAGATTATGACATTGAAAGAGATACTGCCAGGTCAAACCTGCATCATAAGAAGTATCCACTCAAACAACTTAAGAAAAAGAATCATTGATATGGGCCTGATTTCCGGGACCAGGATATATGTCAAGAAAACCGCTCCTTTAGGTGATCCGATCGAGATCAGTGTCCGAGGATATTCACTGACGCTTAGGAAAGCGGAAGCAAGGACAATTATTGTTGACAGAATAGAGGCATAATATGATTAACATCGCTTTGATCGGCAACCCTAACTCGGGGAAGACGACTTTGTTCAATATGCTAACAGGTTCCAACCAGTCTGTCGGCAATTGGCCCGGGGTTACCGTTGCGAAGAAAAGTGGAAAACTGAGGTCGGAAAATATCGAGGCTACCATTATCGATCTACCCGGCCTTTATTCTTTGTCGACGATTTCCTTGGAAGAAGAGATAGCCGCAAAATATGTTACTGACAAGAACATGGACCTGATCGTGAATATCGTGGACGCTTCGAATCTGGAAAGAAATCTGTTTTTGACTTTCCAACTCCTGGATTCAGATATTCCGGTAATAATAGCGTTGAACGCCATGGATCTTGTGGAAAAAAACAAAGAGGAGATATTCTGCGATTTGATGTCGGAGCGACTTTCGACTCCCGTCATTCCGATCGTCGCCAGCAAGTCTATCGGTATAGACAAGCTGATAGAGACAATCGAAACGATGGACCTGTCAAAGAAAAGGCCCCAGATCAAATATGATGACGAAGTTGAATCCACCATAAAAAGATTCGACACCTACATAAAGAACAGATTCACGTCGATAAGATTTTTCGAAGACGGTTTGAAAGCTTTGGAAAATGTCAAACTTGCGGAGAAAGACACTTTGGATCTTGTCGAGGAATACGAGCAGGAGAAGAAGAAACACAAACTCGACTTCGACATGGTTCTTCCCGACGCGAGATACAAGAAGATAATCGAGATCGTCGATGAAACACATAAAAAGAATCGAAACAGACCGGTTTCTATGACCGATCGTATTGACAACATTATCACGAACAAGTATCTGGGCATTCCGATATTTGCGTTGATAATGTTTTTGGTGTTTTTCCTTGCTTTCGGACCGATGGGGATGTTCATAACCAATCAATTGATATTTGTCGTGGACAAATTGTTCGTGCTTATCATCGATGCTGTAAAAAGCCTGGGTATGGCCGATTTTGTCTCAAGTCTGTTGGCTAACGGAGTCTTCGGCGGATTGGGAGCCGTGCTTGGTTTCCTCCCACAGCTGATGATTCTGTTTCTGTTCATGTCTTTGCTTGAAGACTCCGGCTACATGGCAAGAGCCGCTTTCATCATGGACAGAGCTTTAAGAAGGTTCGGGCTTTCCGGAAAATCCTTCATTCCGATGTTGATCGGTTTCGGCTGTTCGGTCCCGGCAATCGCGGCGACCAGAACCCTTGATAGAGATCATGACCGGAAGATAACCACCATGATCGTGCCTTTCATGTCCTGCGGTGCCAAAGCGCCTATTTATGGTGTGTTCGCAGGAGCGCTGTTCGGCGGGATCTCATATGTCGTGGTGTTTTCAATGTATGTCATTGGAATTGTGGTCGCGATCCTTTCAGCCGTCCTATTTAAAAAGACGATATTCCGTAAAGCCGAGGGGAACTATATCATGGAGTTGCCTGAATACAGGAAACCGACGATAAGAAATACCTGGTTGCACACTTGGGAAAGATCGAAAAGCTTTTTGGTTAAGGCGGGAACGATTTTGTTGGCGGCTTTCATCGTAATCTGGTTCTTGAGCTACTTCGGGTTTGTGAACGGACAATTCAGACTGTTGTCAAATGCGGAAATCGGAAACAGCCTGTTGGGATCGATCGGTAAATTCATCTTGCCCGTCTTCAAACCGATCGGGTTTGCCGATTGGCAGCCTACAGTCGCATTCCTTACCGGATTCGTAGCCAAGGAATCGGTCGTTGGTACTTTGGGTATATTATACGGAGTCAATGGAGACGCGATTCAGAACGGAGCACTGTTATATTCGTCGATTCGCGCCGCTTTCACACCGGCACAGGCATTTTCATTCATGACCTTCGCTTTGCTTTCGACTCCATGCATCGCCGCTGTCACGGCGATGAAGAGAGAGTTGAATTCATGGAAATGGTTCATATTTACCATAGCTTATCAGATGGGGATCGCCTACTTAATTTCATTTATAGCGTATAAAATCGCTATAGTCCCTTTTAATATGATATTAAATGTGTTATTTTTATTGATGGTAGTCTTTTTCGTTGCGTATTTTCTCGGAAGATTCATAACCGGCAAGGGTAAGACTTGCAAAGACTGTGCCTCTTGTGGTATAAATAGTAATTGTACTCTACAAAAAAGCAAGGAGTACAGGAAATCCACAAAAAAAGAAATGAAGGTCGATAGCAGTGACAGAGAAAAATAGTTCTTATTCTGAATCATTGGAAGATTATCTTGAAGCGATATACCTTTTAGGGGGAAACAACGTCAAGTCAATTGATCTTGCCAAGAAATTAAGCGTATCCAGGGCCAGTGTCAACAGAGCTGTAAACACACTGATTGACAAAGGTCTGGTGAATAAGGAACTTTATGGAGACATATCACTGACAAACAAGGGAAAAAACACATCCAGCACAGTGTTGCGCAAACACAAGATTCTCAAGAAGTTTCTTATTGAAGTGTTAGGTGTTTCGCCGGAAGTTGCCGAGGATGAGGCTTGCGGAATAGAACATAATATTTCCGTAGACACTGCTGACAAAATCGAAAAACTTGTCGATAAGTTATCATGATAAGAAAGAGGAATTCAAAATGAATTCCTTTTTTATATTGACTGGTTTACAGATTAAATTATCGGTGCTATTATAGATTCCGGATAATGAGTGAGGAGGAATAAAGTGCAATATAGACAAATGCCCAAATCCGAAGAAAAGCTATCCGTACTTGGTTACGGATGTATGAGGCTGCCTACAATCGGAGGCAATCCTGCAAGAATCGACAAGGAAAAAGCGATGGGACAAATCAGAACCGCGATCGACAATGGTGTGAATTATATCGATACCGCATGGCCCTACCATTTGGGACACTCGGAAAAGTTCCTTGGCGAGTATGTTTTAAAGGACGGATACAGGGACAAAGTCTTTCTAGCTACCAAATTGCCTTGTTTCTTTATTAAGAAAGCCGACCAATTCGAGGAGATTTTCCAGAAACAATTGGAAAAACTTCAAACCGATCATATCGATTATTACCTTATGCATGCTCTGAACTATAACACCTGGTCAAAAATGGTCGATCTGGGAATAATCGATTTCATGGATAGAATAAAAGCCGATGGCAGAGCCAGGCATATCGGTTTTTCATTTCACAGCACCCTTGGAGATTTCAAGAAGATAGTCGATGAATATGATTGGGAATTCGCACAGGTCCAATACAATATCATAGATGAGAACTTCCAAGCCGGTATAAAGGGTATTGAATATGCATATGACAAAGGTTTGGGGATCATCGTCATGGAACCTTTGAGAGGCGGTTCTTTGGTGACCCAGATTCCTAAAGAGATCAAAGCCATCTATGACAAATCAGGTTTCAACAGGACTCCCGCCAACTGGGCTTTGAGCTTTGTCTACAACAATCCGAAAGTGACATTGTTGCTATCGGGAATGAATGATGATGAGCATATCAAAGAAAACATCGAAATTGCTTCAAGTGTGAAACCGTCAAGTTTGTCAGAAGCGGAAATTGATGTGATCAGAAAAGTCAAAGACACCTATCTCAGTTTATTACAAGTCGGATGCACGGGCTGCGGATACTGTGTTCCGTGTCCGGCAGGCATCGATATTCCGGGAACATTCAAAGATCTGAACAACTATCATATGTTCAAAAAAGGTAAAGCGGTCATGAACCACATATTATATTCGGGAGTGATGACCAGAGACGGAAAACCGCATTGGACTTCGGCTTGTATCGATTGCGGGGCTTGTGAAAGAAAATGTCCACAGTCGATTGAGGTCAGAAAAGAATTCAAACATGTGAGAAAACATCTAGAAGGACCTGGCAAGAAATTGCTGGCATCCATTTTAAGAGCATATAACAACCGCAGCAAAAAGCGCAAAACAAAAGGAGTTAGTCATTGATGACTATCTCCTTATTTTCTGGTCGTTTCTCGTTCGGTCAGTTCGACATCGATATTTCTATGCGATGTATCAAGCTCTTCCCTATTGATCAGCTTCATAAGCGAATTCACTGCGTATTCCGCAATTTTTTGGGTCGGTTGTTTGATGGTAGACAATTTCGGCTCCATAAGTTTTGACAGCGAAACATCGTCGAAACCGATTACCTGCACATCTTCAGGGACCCTTCTTCCCGCCTGTTTAAGACATTGGATAACATTTATCGCTATCAGATCGGAATCGCAGAAGATGCCGTCGCAATCCAAATTGGAATTGATGACTTTTTGAATATCGCTACGGTCCGGTTCCTTGAAGGCTAAGTCGTAACTGAAGTTGAAGATGTTCCTATTTCTCAGTACGGATTGAAATCCTAGCGATCTGTCCTGTACAGTAAGTAACATGTGCGGGCCACGAAAATGGATGATTTTCTTGCAGCCGAGCGATATGAGTTTTTCGGCAGCCAGTTTCCCGCCTTGATAATTGTTGGCGGATACCGATGGAATATCTTCCGCAAGGTTATGGTCGACTTCGATGATCGGAATGTTCAATTTCTTGTAATCATTGATTCTATGAGTGTTGGAAATCAGAATCAGGCCATCAATGTTGTATTGATCGAAAATCTTAAGATATTTCGACTCCTTTTCCGGATCATCCTGAGTTATGCAAACCATCAATCTGTAATTGAGATCTATAGTGATACTTTCGATGTTTTCAAGTAATTCGGCGAAAAAATCTGATGAAAGATGGGGAACGAGCACGGCGATGATGCTTGATTTCTTTTGGAACAAGGATCGGGCCAATTCATTGGGCACATAATTAAGTTCACGGATCGCCTTTAGGACGATTTCTCTGGTTTCATCGTTGACATAACCTTTTCTGTTTATGACTCTGGAAACGGTCGCAACACTGACGTGAGCTTTTTTCGCAACATCTTTTATTGTTGCCATGAGACACCTCACAATATGTAACAAATATGCGTTATTACACAATTCATAAAACGTTTTTATGTAAAATTGTGTAAATTGTTACATTTTTTCTATAATTTTATCAAAAATCCATCAATTTTACAAGAGAAACGTGTAATAGTTTTCATAGTCTGATTTTTATATTAATAAATAGACATTTTACCAAGATTGGTGTATACTTGCACTTGATACGGAGGACTATAAATGAAGACTACCAATATAAAATTAAGAAATTCTGTGATATATCAGGTTTACGTCAGAAACTTCAGTGAAGAAGGTACTTTCGCTGCGGTTGCCAAGGAATTGGACAGAGTCAAGGACTTGGGTGCGGACATATTATATCTATTGCCTGTCCATCCGATTGGAGTGAAAGGCAAAAAGGGGACGTTAGGATGTCCATATTCAATCCAGGATTATCGCAAAATAAATCCGGAACTGGGTACCGAAGACGATTTTAAAAATCTTATTGAAGAAGTCCATGATCGCAAAATGAAAATCATGATCGATGTCGTCTATAATCATACTTCAAGAGATTCCAGGCTATTACAGGAACATCCGGAGTATTTTTACAGAAATAATGATGGTGAGATCGCAAATCGTGTAGGCGAGTGGTCCGATGTCTACGATTTCGATTTTACAAAAGACAAATCGCTGTGGCAGGAATTGATAGAAACATTAGTGATGTATGCCAAAATGGGAGTCGACGGATTCAGATGCGATGTCGCAAGCCTAGTGCCGCTCGATTTTTGGAGAAAAGCGAGAATCGAAG
>CAYZPL010000042.1:0-7237 GCA_964480415.1 uncultured Candidatus Izemoplasmatales bacterium | reverse complement strand
ACCCATCCGCCGTTAGTCGGAAGCGTCAGATTGATGCTTGAATCATTACCGTTTTGGATAACCAGGATATTGCTGTATGCATCACCTGAAGCCCCGTTGTTGATCTCATAAGCTATCACACCTGTTTGATCGGTATAGAGGAAGCTCAGATTGTCTATGACTTCCTGGGCTGTCGTCATTCTGAATGAAGGATGTGCTTTTCTTAATGCAATCAGACCTTTGACGTAATTGTTCATTGCCTGTCCGTCAGGAGTGTCAAGCAGACTCCATTGTATCTCGTTGACTGAGTCAGGAGACATATAACTGTTGCTATCGAAACCGGTTCCTGAAACCGCCGGTTTCGACCTAAGGAATTCATCACCCGAATAGATGAATGGGATTCCCTGACTCGTAAGTACGAATCCGTAAGCCTGTCTGGCAAGGTCCGGAACTAAATCGGTATTGTTACTATCCTCCAGCGTCTGGTAGAGTTTATCATGCAGAGTATTATTGTCATGACAAGCGACATAGTTTATCGTCTTGGTCGGTTCGGTATTCCAAGCGGAAACTGAATTTCCAGGATAATCAATTCCACCAACTATACCGTATTCCACATTAGCGATATCGGCTGCCATGAAATGGTAATCACCTAATCCACCTTGAATCCATCCTGGAGTCGTGAGACTGAAAACAGACCCTTTGACACCGTCTCTGAAATTGTCGTCGAAAGCGGCTACTCCGTTAGCCTCATTAAGATGAATCTTCTTTGTCTGATCAACGGAAGGAAGAGTTGATGTACCACCTGTCCACGGCTCTCCGTAGACCATGATTGTCGGATCAATGGTGTGTAAAGCAGTAGAAACATCATTCATAGTCGTTATATCTTCAAGAGCCATTAAATCGAAACGGAATCCGGAGATATCGTATTCACTAGCCCAGAATGTTGTCGAATCGACGATGAATTTTCTCATCATGTAACGTTGTGAAGCCATTTCGTTTCCGGTTCCAGAACCATTACTGAAAGTACCGTCAGGGTTCATACGATAATAATATCCAGGAACAATCAAGTTGAAATTGGAATCGGCTGAAAGACCGGTATGATTGTAAACGACATCCATATTGACACGAATATTGGCAGCTTCAAACGCCGCGACCATTGTCTTGACTTCAGTGATTCTTGTAAGTCCATCATAAGGATCTGTAGAGAACGATCCGTCAGGAGCGTTGAAATTCATTGGCATATAGCCCCAGTTGTATGCATTATATGTTGGATCATTGAGTTTGGTTTCATCCACGACTCCGAAATCGAAGAACGGCTGGATCTGTACGTGGGTGATACCAAGATCGACAAGATGGTCGAATCCGGTCGGAATGCCGTCGTATGTAGTTCCGCTTTCAATAAGACCGAGGTATTTGCCACGATATGATTCTGTTCCGTTCCAAGTAGGAGAAGTGGTCATTTCTCTTATCTGCAATTCATAGATGATTGCATCTGTATAATTTTGGATATTGTCAGGACGATAGTCGTATGTGAATCCTGCAGGATTTACTTGGCTGAAGTCGACTACCAGACCACGTAAACCGTTGATTCCCAAGCCTTTGGCATATGGATCGACGACTTCGCTGGTCGTACTACCGTTAGTTACTGAATATGTATAATATGTACCATGGAGATTTCCGTCTTCCACGTCATACCATGTGCCATTTACACCTTGTAACATCGCAACGGTTTTGGTCGGAGTATCGGTTCCACCAAGCGATGCTGGAGTCCCGGTGTCGTACAGATTAAGTGTAACAGCACTGGAAACAGGCGCCCAGAGCCTGAAAGTTGTCTGAGATTTATCAGCATTGAACGTCACTCCCAGATCCCCGTCATACCCGAACTGGTCATTGAACTGCTGGGTATCGTAGATTCCGTTATATCCCACATCCAAACTATTCGTAGAACCATCGGATGGAAAGATAGCTTCAATTTTATAATGTTTTGAAAAGTCCAAATCGCTAGGAAGAACGATCGTACCTGATGTGGAATTGATTGTTATATTTAGCGGAGTTACAGGAACATCATCTGCATAGACCGTTATATTAGAAGCGGATAAAGTCTGAGTTGCCGTATACTGTATCGTATCCAAAGCGGTGAAATCGGCATTTATGAATTTAGGTGCTTTGGAAGGTCCATTAGGATCATCGATCGAAGTACCGATTGCAGTTTCACCTTCAACCAAATAGAAGTGGACTTCTCCATCTACGGTTTGAGCCGGAATATCGACAAACCTGTCAGTACCGACATCTTTAGCCGTCCAAGCAGCTCCTCCCTCTCTTACGATAAGTCCCATCTGTGTAATATTAGGGAATGTATCTGCTATAGTGATTGTTGCGACAACACCGCCCCAATTGTATGTCGAACTTGTAGTGTCGGCTGTGAAACTGATACCTTGCCCGTCAAGCGAAGTAGGCTCACTTTGCCACGCCCATAAATCCCATCCAGTGTAATCACCACCGAATCTATAGTAATGAACGTAAATTGTTGTTGTGTTCGTATCTGCTTTTACTTGGGTTGCCATACCAAATAATCCAAACATAAGCAAAAAAATCAAAAGTCCTTTTTTCATAGACAAGCCTCCAATATATTTTTTTTCTCTCGTTTTTTTCTTTATTATAACACAATAATTATTGTAAAAATACTGTTTCATAAAAACATGAAAACGATAACATGTACAAATAAACGCTGTTTTGACCTTACCTAAGTTTAAACTATTGAAAACGCTATCTCAAAGTGGTAAAATACAGTCTATAGAGAGATAAACAAAAAAGGAGAAAATTAAAATGAAAAAAATATTAACAGGAATCATATTTTCAATGGTTCTAGTTTTCGGATTCATTGGTTGTGGTGGAACAACGACTACTACAACAACAACAGCGGCGACAACGACAACCACAACCGTAAATACTGAAAATAACGGAACAACGACTACTGGTACTGGAACGACGACTACCGGTACTGGTACAACTACCACAGCGGCAGTCACTACTACAACGACAACTGCAGCAGGGACAACCACAACTGGTGGAGCGAATTCACCTATAGTAATTTGGGTCGGTTCCGAATCACAAGCATTCTATCAACAAAAAATGGATGATTATGTTACAAACTATCCAACAACACATAGCGGAGCAGATTTTCCATATACAGTTAGCGTAGTAGCAGCGGATACAGCATCGGCTGCAGCTATATTCCTTGATGATACTGTAGCGGGACCGGACATTCTGACTGTCGCTCATGACAACTTGGGTAAATTGATTGCAGGTACTAGTGCAATCGCACCTGTAACCAGTACCGCATTACTAACTCAGATCAACAACGACAATCCACAGATATTCCTTAACGTAATCAAAGGCGATGTCGGCGGTAATGAATACACATTTGGTGTACCATATATCGCTCAGAGCTTAGTTCTATACTATAACACACAATATATAACTCCTACTCAAGCTCAAACTTGGGAAGGAATCTGGCAAGCGGCTAAAGATGCAGGCAAGCAAGCTTTGACATTCCTTGGAACTGATGGATTCAACCAATCATTCCTATTGTTAGCTACAAGACAAAGCGACCACTACACTTCGCTTGAACTATATAAGGATGGAGTTCAAACAAATTGCTTCGCAACCGGAGACGATACTATCGCCAAGATGAAATGGGGCCAACGTTTCTTCGGTGATCCTAACGGAGCACATCGTCCATCAGATTCAGGATGGGCTGTAGAACTTCAAAACGAAGTCACATTGTCAGTAATCGGTGGAGCATGGAACTTCAATGCAGCTCAAGCAGCGCTTGGTTCTAACTTAGGTATCGCAATACTTCCTACATTCACTTTGACAGCTGCTGACGCATACGGTACAGCTACCGCAGGAACAGTTTACCGTTCAGGTACTTTCGCAGATACCAAGATGTTCGTTATGAAATTGGAAACAGATCAAGCAAGATATAATGCCTTACAAGATATCTTATTGTATCTGTCAAGCAAAGATATGCAGGAACAATCATTCGCACAATGCAACAACTTGCCAGCATACAAGAACGCACAAGCAGAATTCCCTGAGTTCCAAGCTGATACATTGCAAGCTACATTGGCAAATGCTGAAACCGACATGTTCCAATGGGGTATTCCTCAACCATTCGGAGTAAGTGCTAAATATAATGTATACTATTATTCTAAAGGCGCACCGGATCTATTCATGGCGATTTTGGAAAACACAGGTGGATTATATTCTACTGATCAACAGATTTATGATGAATTAGCAAATATTCAAAATATCTGGGAGACAGGACAACAACTAACTACATCATAAGATATTTAAATAAATCTTCATAAAAAGGAGAGTCTATGGATAAACAAAACAATGCAGATAAGAAGCGAGGCTTTTTATCTGCTTTCGCAAACTTCTTTAAAAAGATAGGAAATGGTTTCGCAAATTTCTTCAAAAGATTCGCAGACGGCAGTGTTTACACGAAAATATCCCATCTGATCATGGGCTTTGGTAATCTTGCCCGCGGGCAGATAACCAAAGGCCTCATGTTCCTTTTAATTCAGGTAGGATTTATCTATTTTATGATTGTCTGTCCGGAAGTCAACAGGACCCCGCTTGGTTACAAAGCCATTCTAAACCTTAAACATTTGGGAACGAATGCCGGAGGTTTCCAGATAGATCCTGTCACAGGTATGTTTACTGTGGAACATGCCGACAATTCAATGTTGATGCTTTTATTCGGAGTCGTCACCATTGGGCTGTTCGCAATGTTCCTTATTGTCTGGCTGTCCAGCATCGGTAGCTCATACAAGGTGGACATAGACAAGAGAAATGGCAAGAAACCAACTAATTTCGTTCAGGATGCTAAAGTTTTACTGGATGAGAAGTTTCATGTGTTGCTTTTGACACCGGCACTTGTTGGAATCATCCTTTTCACGGTGTTGCCGACGATCTTCATGATTTTGGTTGCGTTCACCGACATGTCGGGTACCAGTCTAACTGCAGGAACCCAATTGTTCACTTGGACCGGATTTGAGAATTTCGCATCGATCTTCCGTAACAACAGCGAAATCGGAGCGAGGTTCCTGCCTGTTCTCGGATGGACTCT
The DNA here is from genome assembly GCA_964480415.1 of uncultured Candidatus Izemoplasmatales bacterium. Lineage (GTDB taxonomy): Bacteria > Bacillota_I > Bacilli_A > Izemoplasmatales > Hujiaoplasmataceae > CAYZPL01. Next base: position 2,121 of record CAYZPL010000042.1, on the reverse strand, counting down.
TATTTGGGCATTCTTCGCTACTTTCACCAATTACATCGGTGGAATTCTTTTAGCGCTTCTGATCAACAAAAAAGGCATCAAGGCGAAGAAGATATGGCGTACGATATTTGTACTCACCATCGCTTTGCCACAATTCATCTCCCTGTTGGCGATGAGAAACCTGTTGTCGGAATACGGTCCTGTAAACCAGCTTTTGGTCAACTTGCATCTTATCGATAACGCAAACAGAATCAAATTTCTCGGAACGGCTACCAATCCTTGGGTTGCGAGATTCACAATCATCGCAATCAATATCTGGATAGGTGTGCCATATACGATGCTGATGACAACAGGTATTCTGATGAACGTGCCTACGGAACTTTACGAGGCAGCGCAGATTGACGGTGCCACTAAGAGAAAAGCCTTCAGGTACATCACGATACCATATATATTGTTCGTTACGACACCTTATCTGATTACTTCATTCATCGGAAACATAACGAACTTCAATGTCATATTCTTCCTGACCAACGGAGGCCCGAACGCGCCGGGATTCATCGCCGGCAAAACGGATCTATTGGTCACATGGTTATATAAACTGACAATGACCAATGATGAGTTCAATATCGGGGCCGTTGTAGGTATCATGACATTCCTAGTAACAGCAACTGCTACACTTCTGAGCTACAGAAGAAGCAAATCTTATAAGGAAGAAGATGCTTTCCAATGATGAATACAGATGTAGGCGTAATAGAGCCTGTAAAATACAAGAGTGTAAAAAGAGCGAACCGCATAGGACTGATTGTTTCCTATATGGTCTTGGCAATATTGACAATCGTCTGGCTGTATCCAATTTTATGGATCGTACTCAACGCATTCCGCGTCGAATACAACAGTTCAGGAGGACTGATTGGAATCGTTGTATCTTATTACTTCCCGCACCACTTCGGTTTGGAAAACTTCAAATTGTTGCTAGCGGCGAAAGAAGGAGTCGTCGATCCGATATTAGGACACACTTCATACTTCCTTATCTGGTTCAAGAATACTTTATTTGTGGCCGTATTTACCATGATTCTTTCGACTTTGATTACATTGGCGGTCGCATATGTCATGAGTAAATTGCATTTCAAGTTCAGAAAACCTTATTTGAATCTAGCAATAATCCTCGGACTTTTCCCGGGATTCATGTCAATGATCGCAATCTACTATATTTTGAAAGCGTTCCAGCTGACTCATACATTGTACGCCTTGATTCTGGTCTATTCCGCCGGAGCCGGTCTGGGATTCTATATAGCCAAAGGGTTCTTTGACATCATACCGAATTCTTTGATCGAGTCAGCCAAACTGGACGGAGCGACCAACAGCAGAATCTTTAGAAGCATCATCCTACCTATGAGTAGGCCAATTATAATCTATACCGCATTACTATCATTTACAGGTCCGTGGATGGACTTCATCTTCGCCAACGTGATCTTGGGACCTAATAATACACTTATGCATACTGTGGCGGTCGGTCTGTACAACATGATGTACGCGGCGCAAAGCGACGTGAGTGTCTTCACTCAATTCGCCGCCGGTTGTGTAATTGTAGCAGTCCCGATCGTGACATTGTTCATATTGATGCAAAGATACTATATCGAAGGAGTAACAGCAGGAGCGGTAAAAGGTTAATATTACAAAAAGGGGAAACAATGAAAAAATTAGCACTAATACTGATGATATTTTTTGTTATGCCGACAGTAGTCGCATGTGGAGGTTTGACGATAACGACAACAACTACATTAACACCGACGACCACAACGACGATGGCGCCGACGACAACTACATCCACAACTTTGGCACCAACAACAACGACTTTGGCGCCAACGACAACAACGACTACCGAGACGACTACGCAAACAACAACAACGCCGACAACGACGACGACCACGTTCGATCCGCTCTTAACATCGGCGAACATCGACGATCTATACAGAGTCTACTATGAAATATTCGTAGGCTCCTTTTCCGATAGCAACGGTGATGGAATGGGTGATCTTAACGGAGTCACAAACCGTCTGGACTATCTGAATGACGGAAATGATGACGACGGCCAGAGTCTTGGTATCCAAGGTATCTGGCTGATGCCGATCATGCCATCTC
>CAYZPL010000041.1:0-7259 GCA_964480415.1 uncultured Candidatus Izemoplasmatales bacterium | reverse complement strand
AAGGCGACATTCACGGGTTCGAACCCCGTATGGGCTACCAATAAAACATCTAAAGTCGACTGAATCGCCGACTTTTTTTTGTAGAATATTTGGCGTAGTCATATACGATTATTCATATATAGTAAATTGACAAATATAAATTTGCATGTTAATATTTATTTAAGGGAAAGTTATTATAGAGGGTAATTATGAGGGGAAGAATAAAAAAGGTAACAATCATCATTTTGATGTGCATGATAATGATGTCATTTATTGGTTGTGCAGATATTTTCAATACGAAACGAGAACTTCCTCCTGAAAGTATTTTTTCACAATATGGAATCGATGGTTATATTGTTTCTGAGGGAATGATTCTTAGTCAAGCAAAAGGTATGCTTGATAAATATGAAATGGATAACGATTATACATTATCAACATCTGGAATTGTGATTTATGTAGCAAAAAGCAATGAGACAGACAAATATTATACAATTTTTGCGCCACAGAGTACAAAATATGATGTCCTAGTGTTTGAAACACCTATACCAGATTTTTCAGTGATTCAACAGGAGGTATCTTCATACAATCAAGATGATACAACCACTCAACAAATTGATCTTTGCGATAATCACTGTCAATTAGTAACCACATATGAATTTCGGAGTAGCGATTATATAGGAACTGAATTATTTGATGATTTGAAATTTCCGATTTTACTGAGGATAGGTAAACTATCAGAAGAATCGGAAGAAGATTTAGGTGTATTCGTTGGTATCAAAGACAATCAAAGTTATGTTGTTTTTTCAATAGTTTGGCACGAGGGTCTGTCTGTCTTGTTTGAATTCTAGATAACAGTTTGATATTATTTGATAAATGGTATGGAAGAAAAGAACCATAACAAAAGAAAAGGATCAATTTGTAGTGAACCACGTATGACCTAGCATTGCAAATTCAAGGATATGTTATTTTGGACATATCCTTTTTGTTATAAAAAAGCCTTGGAATGTTCCAAGGCTATATCTTATGTATTATACTCCCGTTGTTTCTTACGGAAAACCGAAATCAATACGATTGAAGCTACTTCGAAAAATGCTGAGAAGATAACTACCGCTAGAATTGATTTCAAATATAAAAGTCCTATGATTGCTGAACCGATAAACCATGCGAGACCGAATACGGAGTTGAAGATACCGTATGCCGTAGCCCGTTTCTCTTTTGAAACGATTGTTGCAATAACGGATTTAAGTACGGATTCTTGAGCTCCCATTCCCAAGCCCCAAAGCATGATGCCAAGAACTAATGCCCATGTTCCCGGAACCAAAAAGAATATAGGTGTTGAGAAAGCGGCAATCCCCAGGGCTACCTGAAGTGACTTCGATCCGATCTTATCGAACAGTGTTCCGAATATAAGAGCAGCAATCGCATCTACTCCCATGGCAATGGAATATAGAAGCGGAACATAATCGATATTGATAGACGATGTCTGTTCAATGTGGAATGACAAAAGAGGGAAATCGATAAAACCCATTGCCAATAAACTGATGGCTACCATATACCAGATAAAAGCTTTATTGCCATGAAATCCCTTTTCAATCGTCTTGATTTCGAATTGATCAGGATTAGGATACTTGAATCTTGCGAATACCAAAACTGCCAATGTCACAATCGAAAATATTCCAAGGATACCAAAAGACAGTTGAAATCCGTAAAGTTCATTCGAACCTTGAGCTCTAAGTACGAAGAAGACCAAAAGCGGTCCGAGAAAAGCTCCCAATTGATCCATGACTTCCTGTATCGCAAAAGCTTTTCCGGCACCTAGATGAGGTGCGGTGAATGATGCAAGAGCACTCTTCGCAGGGGCCCTTATCCCTTTTCCGACTCTTTCCAACAATATCAGGATGATAGCTACATACCAAATGGATGGTTGTACGAACATCAGCAAAGGAATCGCCAACAAGTTAAGCATATAACCGATGATCATCATGAACCAATAGCGTTTGGTTTTATCAGCTATTATTCCGGTTAATATTCTTAATGCCTGACCGATGAATTCACCAAGTCCGGCTGTGAAAGAAACAATGAAAGCACTAACGCCCAATATGCCAAGAAACGGACCATAAATGCTTCTGGCGCCTTCATGGGTGAAATCCGACAACAGGCTGATAACTCCAAGTAATATTATGAATAACAGGGCTTGTTTGCGTAAAGTTTTTCCTTTCATGAACAGACCTTTCCTTTGAATAGTTCGTTTGATTTTAATTCACTAATATTATTATAACATTATATACTCTTGTGTAAACAAAATATTCGGATGTACACAAGGAGTATGTTCAAATAACATCCAAGATACTTTAATCTAAAAGTTAGAAAAAATCCCGACTTGTATTCACAGGTCGAGATTTACATTTTGTTTAGTTCCAGTTCAATTGGCTACCGTCATAGGTGCCATCGGTAGGAACCGGAATATCTTGGGTTTGTTTGATCTTGTTGCTCCAATCATAGTTTGTCGTGCCGGACGGGAAAATCACCAGCAGAAAGTAACTGTCTCCCGTCGGTAATGTGAAAGTGAACGTGCCGTTGTCATAGGTGCCATCGGTCCAGGCGCCGTCACCACCTTGCGGCCAAGTCCATGCGACGACTTTGTAGGTGCCTACTATACTTTGATCGATGTTGCTGACTGTTACCTCGGTTACCACGGTGTTGCTCTTGACATATTCATATTGTCGTTCGATTGAATAGTCTCCATATGAAGCCGTGATATCCAAAGTTATGGTTGCGTTTGCTTCTGGACTAGAAAGTACGACATCCACATTTCCGGTGAAAGGAACGGATTCGCCTCCATCAATCGAATATGAAGCGGAAGTGGTGTTGTATGAATAAATCGTGACTGTTTTGGTGTCGGAGAATGTTCCATGTACACCATCGTCAGAAACGTAGAATGCTGGCCGTGGTTGATAAGGGTTGTTATATATGATAGCTATTCCTGAGGGATCCATGGTTCCGGAAATCTTACCATTAGAAACGGTAAAGGTGTTTCCACTGATCTGGTCATGATATGTTCCATCTGCCAAATGTGATACAGTAAGATTTGATACTGTTCCTGTATCGGCGATATCTACGATCACAACACCTTCTTTACCTGTGTCATATCGTTCGTTAAGGAAAAATCCGTTGTCAGAACTTAAGGACTCATTTGCACCGGAGAAATAATTATGGAATCTGTTAATTTCGGTTACCGGTTGAGACTCCCAGTAATATGTACCGCATTCGCCCATGAATGTCTGGTCTGTTGGTCTTGCCAAGTATAACGATGTCGCATCTGCTCTTGAGGCATCGATCACATAGGTTTTGTTGATGATGCTTTCCGGTATGTTGTCAGTTCCGCCACTGGCGAAATCATCATGTGACTCAGCCCACAGCAGTGATTTGTCCGCAGGAACTCCTGTGATATAGGAAGCGGCCATCAAGTTGCTTGTACTTTTCGCGGTGATGGCATAACGAATGCTGTCCGATAAATTATTTGCTGTGACCGACATATACGGTGTATATTCCGTATAGGATCTGCCAGTTCCCGCCGTGTTAAGTATCTCACCGTAAAAATATAGATCGGTGATGCCTTTATCAGCGGCATACTGTGTTACGCCATTGATAACTGTCGGCCAGAAATCACTGGCATATGTGCCGTCCGAAGGGGTTTCGATATGTTTTGCGGCATCGAAGCGGAATCCGGTGACACCGACATCAACATATTCTTCCAGAAGCGACAAGACACGTTGTTGTACGATAGGGCTTGATGTATCAAGATCTGGGAGATTACTTAAACTGCCTTGCGTGACATCCCTGATGCTGGAATCGTTGACAGCCTGATTGTAATCATGAATGAGATTCTGATCGTAAATTTGAGGTTCATAAGCCTGGATTGCAGGGTCAAGTGTGGCATAATTACTGCCGGCCATATGATTGGCAACGACATCGACGATGATTTTGATTCCATAGGCGTCAGCTGCCTGGCATAAAGCTTGGAGATCGGCTTTCGTTCCTATCGAATTATCCTGTGTGGCGATTGAAAAAGCAAGCGGCTGATATAATTTCCACCAGTTCGCTTCCCAAAGTCCGATACCTGTATAATCCTTTTGCGGTTGCATAGGAGAGATCTGAATTGCGCTGAAACCGGCATTGGCAATTTCTTCCAAATGATCGGTAACTGTCTGCATCGACCAATTCCAGGCATGGAGAATCGTACCATCCTGAGGGTAATCTACTAGATATCCGCTTGCGACTGTAGGATCCTGTTGGATCAAAGCCGAAGTGACAGTTGTAGTAGTGGCTGTTGTAGTAGTAGCTGTTGTAGTAGTATTGGTTGTTTGAGTAGAGGTTGCGGTTGTTGCTGAAGTTGTTTTGGTCGTCGTCTGTGACGATGATGTTTGAGTACTAGTCGTTGTCGTTGCTTCTGTGGTAGTTGCAGTTGTGGTCGTAGTAGTAGCGCCGCATCCGATTAGTGCCATCGCACCAACAAACATCGTAAATAACAATAATAGTTTCTTCATATCTTAACACCTGAATTCTTAATAATATAATTAATTTTAACATAAGAACGAAACAATATCTAATATAGATATCATAAATTTGATGTCATCACAAAATAATTGCTAGCTAACACAATAATTTGCTATGAGTACAAGCAACCGATTTATGAAAACCGTCAGAAAAGGAATCATCAATATATATTGATGTTCCTTTTTGATAAATTTTGGTATATCGCTACAAAAAAGTAATTTTTTGAGATATAATACCTTAAAGACATAAAATAGGAATATATCCATCACCTTAATTGGTGCATCTTTTTTTTAATTTTAGGGAGGCATTTATGAACGTTATCAAACGTAATGGAGCAAAAGAAAAATTCGATTTGAACAAAATAGCGAGCGCATTACACAGAGCTTATCAAAGCGAAGGGGAAATGATTAAGTACGAAGAATGTCTATCCCAAGCAAAGGAAATAACGAAAGACTACGATTTGAACGAAGAGATCAACATCGAAAAGATTCAGGACAATGTTGAACTCTTTTTGATGGAATCTAAGAAATATGAAGTGGCCAAGTCGTATATAAAATATCGTGAAAAACAAAGACTAGACAGAGAAACTCCGTGGAGAGACAATGACGAAAGACAGGATTTGATTCTTGAAAAGTATTTGCTGCACAATGAATCTAAGAGAGATTTCTTGAAGAGGGTATCATATGGGAAACCTAATCTTGAAAAAATACTCAGACACAAAGAAGCGATCTTCGCAGGAAGGAATCTTTACGCCATCGGCAGAGAAGGAAACATTACCGGCAGCAACTGTTATGTGACAGAGGATCCCGAGGACAATCTTGAAAGCATTTATAAAGTGGACTATCAGATCGCCAGGACCTACAGTTATGGCGGTGGTCAGGGATTGAATCTTTCAAAACTAAGACCAAAAGGTGCGAAAGTCAACAACAGCTCGAGCACAACACCGGGAATTATGGTGTTCGCAGGAAAATATTCTCATACGACACTTAATACCCAACAAGACAGTCGCAGGGGAGCTCTGATGCTTGTGCTCAACGTCGATCATCCTGATATCATTGAATTCACAACCGCAAAACTTGATCTCAACAACATCAATGGCGCAAACATCTCGGTTGCCATCACAGATGAATTCATGGAAGCGGTGGAAGCGGATGATGTTTGGACACTTCGTTTTGAAACTCCTTATGAAATAATCAAAAAGACGGTCAAAGCAAACAAACTGCTTGAACTGATCGCCTACGCCGCCCATACCATGGGCGATCCAGGCGTCATGTTCATAGATCATATGAATGATTATCATTTCCTAAGCGAATACGATGAAGTCAGATTCACTGCGACCAACCCTTGTGGTGAACAACCGCTAATGCCTCATGGCTCATGCAATCTGGCAAGTGTGAATGTCAACGCCTTCGTTAAGGAACCATATACAGAAAACGCATATTTTGATTTTGAACGTTTCGAAACCGTCGTACAGGAAATGATTGTATCACTAGACGACCTTCTGACAATGCTTGGAAACAGACACGCACTCAAAGAACAACGAGATCACGTTCAGAAGTATCGTGAAGTCGGTCTCGGACTTATGGGCCTTGCCGATTTGGCACTAAAGATGAGTCTGCCTTACGGATCGAAACCATTTCTTGACTTCATCGAAAAGATGATGAGAAAGATGATCAACGCAGCGGTGACCGCCACAGCACTCAACGCAAAAGACAAAGGCGTATTCCCTGCTTATGATTACGAGAAGATATCCTCTTCCAAATTCTATAAAACCGTAATTGATCCGGAAACCGATGAACTGGTTAAGAAATACGGTATGAGAAACAGTCGTCTTTTGAGTGTGGCACCGACCGGTTCCATCAGTAACATCCTCGGAGTTAGCGGGGGAATAGAACCTTTCTTCCAGATCAATTATACAAGACGTATCATTTCCATGTTCGACACCGAGAAGAAAATCACCATTTGGGAAAAAACCCCGCTTGAGATGGCTAAAGCATTGGGAATCGAACCCGAGGAATTACCTGAATGGGCAAGCATCACTTCGCAGAACATCAAATTCACAGACCGTGCCAATGTCCAGTCGGCAGTACAGAAATACGTCGACACCGCAATCAGTTCAACTTTCAATATTCCGAACAATGCATCTGTACAAGATGTAATGGAAATCTATAAAACCGCATGGAAAAAAGGCTTGAAAGGCGCTACCGTTTTCAGAGACAGATGTGCCAAGATCGGTATTTTAGCAGGAGTAAATAGTGAAACTGAGGATATGAACCCGGGCACACCGCCGAAAATGCATGTTGAAGAAAAATGGGTTAATAAAGCCAAAGGGACAGTCAATGAATATGTGACCAACATCACTATCGAGAATTCCATGTACAAACCGGAAAAGATCGAAAGAGAACTTTGTCCATTGTGCCATTCCGTTCTGGTAAAAAGACAAGGATGCATTAAGTGCAGCAGCAATCTTTGCGATTATGAAAAATGTGATATATAAAAGAGATTGAAAAATCTCTTTTTTTGTTTAAAAACATTATTGTAATTTGTCTCAAATAATACTATCATAGGTAATGGTCACTAAAGAACCAGGAGGTCTGGTATGAGTTATAAAAGGGAAGAAATGGACAGAATGGTCAAAGAGTTCAGAGAGAGCTTGAGACCACTTTGGCTCGAATTGGATTCGAGCGAAACCGACAGAGGCAGGAAACTGCCGAAACCGAATT
>CAYZPL010000040.1:0-7338 GCA_964480415.1 uncultured Candidatus Izemoplasmatales bacterium | reverse complement strand
GAGATGCAGGCAGATTCCTCAAACAATTCAAGGTATATCTAAAAGATCCACTGCTGCTCCTTCTAGGTTAGGTGAAGGATCATGAGATATGATGTAATCGTTTTGGGCGGTGGTCCTGGTGGTTATGTTGCGGCTATAAAAGCTGCTCAAAGCAAACTCAAAGTCGCCTTGGTTGAAAAAGGTACCCTTGGCGGTGTATGCCTCAATTGGGGGTGCATTCCAACCAAAGCACTGCTCAAGACCGCTAAAATGTATAAGCAGTTCCTTCGTTCCGAGGATTTCGGTATAACCATCAAAGACAAGTCAGCAATAGAAATCGATTTCAATGGTGTAAAAAAAAGAAAAGACAAAATCGTTGCCAAACTTACCGGTGGTGTTAAGATGTTACTGAAAAAGAACGGTGTCGATGTTTTTATCGGTTTCGGAACCGTTCTCGACAAGACCACGGTCGAAGTAAATGGTGAAAAGATTAAAACAAATAATCTGATTCTTGCAACCGGCGCTAGTCCTTTCATCCCACCGATCAAAGGGCTCAAGGAAGCATTTGAAAAAGGTGATGCTTTCACATCGAAAGAAATGCTTGACCAAGATCACTTGCCGAAATCACTCGTGATTATCGGCGGCGGGGTTATCGGTGTTGAATTCGCCACACTATACAGCAATCTGGGTGTTAAGGTAACTGTAATCGAAAAGATGGACAGGATTCTTACACCTATCGATGATCAAATTAGAACCACGTTCTTAAAACTGTTTAAAAATGATAATCTCACTGTCTTCGTGGATTCCGAGGTCAAGGAAGTAACCGCAACTTCAGTCAAATATCTTAAGAACGATAAAATCGAATCGATAGATTATGATAAAATCCTTGTCAGCATCGGTACAAGACCGAATTTGAAAGGTCTAGAAAATCTAAATTTAAAAACCATCCCCTCGGGAATCCTTGCCAATGAAAGACTTGAGACAAACATTGAAAACGTATATGCCATTGGTGATCTGAACGGGAAAATGATGCTTGCTCATGTGGCTAGCGCCGAGGGAATCATTGCGGTAGAAAATATCCTCGGTAAAAAATCCACAATACATTATGACCGTATTCCCGCTGGGATATATACATTTCCGGAAATCGCCTATGTCGGTATAACGGAACAGGAAGCTATTGATAAGAAACTTGATTACAAGACAAGTGTATTCCCTTTTGCCGCCAATGGAAAAGCCTTGGCAGACGGAGAGAGCGACGGTTTCATCAAGTTGATTGCAGATAAGAAATATGGCGAGATTCTAGGGATGCATATCTTGGGAAGCGAAGCTACCAACATGATATCCGAAGGTGCGATAACTATGGAAATGGAGGGAACCGTTTTTGAATTGGCTAAATCCGTTCATCCGCATCCGACTATTTCAGAAATCATCGGAGAGGTAGCGGAAGGCATCATCGACAAACCAATAAATATTTAAAAGAGACCGACGGTCTCTTTTTTAATATAATATCTTTCCAATAAAATCATCAATATCAGGCAATCCGCTTCCTTCCAAAGCTTCTTTCATCGTCTCTTCAGTCAATCTGATTCCCCTTAAATATCTGTTTAAGTCAATATTATTTTCGGTTTTGATATCCATAATTACTCCTTCTGTTATTGTGACCGACATTTTGCCAAAGCCTTCAAAATCGCCTTCAATTCTGAAATCCGCGGTCTCACCATAATTCCACTCCCAACTTTTGTATTTTTTCTCCGCAAGCTGATTGATTTCCTGAATATCAGTTTCGGACAAACTCAATACATTTTTTTCATATTCCTCATCGAACATGTTTTTCAATATGAATTCCATGAACTCGTTGGTGGTAGTCAAAATCGACAGATGTTCCTTAATGTTCGTGGTCTCTGCGGTATTTGACTTTATGGAGTGTGTTTGATAGTCTTTTGTATTTTCTAATACTTCTTTTAGTCTATTCAGGTCCGTATCGAACAAGAGCGTACCATGATGGATGACCTTGTCTTTGAAAAAGCTTTGGGCATTGCCAGATATTTTCCTGTCTCCGATGTAAATATGGCTTTTTTCCACAAAACTTGCGTCCACAGCGATTTTTCTCATTATCTCTACAATAGGGTCCAAAAAGAATCTGTAATTATTCAAATGATTCTTCAAACCCTTTTTAATATAGGTGTAATTTATATTTCCCAAATCATGATAGACCGCGCCACCACCGCTTATTCTCCGAATTACCGGTATATTATCATATGAGATCATTTTCATGTTGACTTCAATAAAGGGATTCTGGTTTCTTCCTATTACAACAGCTTCATCATTTTGCCATAAATAAAAAATATCTTCTTCCGTCTCAAAGTTCTTGAGAAGATATTCTTCTAAAGCCAGATTGAAATATGGATCATGGTTAAGATTGATGATTGTCTTCATATTTTTTATCGTACCATATATCCGATCAATATACGAGTGAATTGAATGTAATGTCAAAATATTGATCTTCTTGAGAATCCAATTGCATACTAATAAGAGGTTCAATCTTTATGTTAATGAATCGGAATTATTTGAGAACGTCACAAGCTGTAAATCTCTTGGTTGCTAAATTTTATGTCCTTCTTTAGGAACAATACAGATGAATTTGAAAACTGAATCTCCCGGATTCCTGAATTGATGCAGACTGTTAGATTCCACATATGCATACGATCCGGCAGTGACATCTACAATAACGTCATTGTGAATTAGCTCTCCGTTACCCTCAATAATATAGTTTATATGAGGCCATGGATGTCTATGCTTTGGTGTATGACCTCCCGTTTGGATTTCAAAGACCCGCATGACATGATCCTTCCATCCTTCTTTAGGTGAGATCAGAACTTTCATCTTCGCTCCTGTCGCATCGGGATGTACAACTTCCGTTGCGATAAGATCTTTGACATTTCCTACAATCATGGTTATTCTCCTTTTTATATGTCTAATATTATAATATCACAATAAGTGGTTTCGCTATATGCTGATGCCCAATAACAAAAAGCCCTTGTCGGGCTTGTGAATTATAGTTTCTTTTCATTGATTATCCGAAATGTTTTTGGCTGATTGTTGTCAGAGATTCCGAAAATGACCGTATCCAAAAAGATTTGATCAACATGTAATTCTTCGTAAAGTCCTTGAGCGAATATCTCAAGTTCTTTAATATCAGCCTGTTCATCATGAATCAATGTCGTATGATAGATAAAATCCAAATCATATTCATGTGGCTTGATATCATGAAACCTTTCAAGATAGTCTAAGATATCGGTATGCAATCTTGTGATGGTTTCACCGTTCTCGAATCTTATCCAAATTATTCCGGGATTGACTTCTATTCCGGTTGTCTTGACCGAAAAAGGCTCATATTCAACAAGAACGTTCTTCTCGATATCTTCCATCATTTCTTGATAATCAGCGCTCTCAAAACTGATTTTCACAGAAATATGTTTTGGCAAATCAAAAGATGTATCACTGAACCCAAACTTCTTGTTCTTTTCCAAAACAACCTGGCGAATTCTATTTTCGAATTCATCAGGTAGTTTAAGCCCCAACCACAGAAACATAATTTCCCCTTCCCCCGTTGATAAACCATAATGATTGTCTTCGGTTGAATAATATGTTCTATTCGTTTTCCTCTATTATAACAGATTCAAGGAAAAAGAAAAACATCCGACAGGTTCTGGTCAGATGTTTTCTTAAATTAAAATACGGTTTAGAGTATTTTCTAAGTTCCCAAATAATGAAAAATTAGTAGGTGTTACTTAACCCAAGTATTATTTTGAATTTAAAAGTAACATTAAATTATACATCAAAATATATATTTTGCAATAAATTTTAATAAATTTCTCCATGATAACGCTTTACATGCATTACCTGATAAAAAACTGCTATTTTTCATGAAAAAACCACTTGCTTGTTGCTTATGAAATATTTATTGTCTATAATCAAAGATAGAGTTAAGGAAGGATGATTATAATATGAATCAAAAAGTATTATTGGAAAAATTGGCAATGACAGCCGTAAAAATCGGCGTCAACGTACAAAAAGGGCAATTGCTGTATGTGAATGCTCCTACTGACGCTGTGGAATTGACAAGAGAAATAGTCAGACAAGGGTATTTGGCAGGAGCTGGAAAAGTGAGAGTGAATTGGAACGACCCATATGTTTCCAACTATGGACTCAATTACCAAGACATCGAAAATCTTAAAGAAATACCAAAATGGATGATCGATATGGTAAAAGACGCTCTTGACCAGAAAGCATGTATCATTAGTGTCACTTCTCCGATTCCAAACCTCAATAAGGATATCGACCCGGAAAAACTTCAAACAGCGGAGATGGCATCGAGAAATGCCATGGGATTCTATTTTGATTATGTCATCAACTACAAAGGTCAATGGACGATAATCGCCGCCGCAAATCCGGTCTGGGCAAAAAAGGTTTTCCCTGAATTATCTGAAGAGGATGGCGTCGAGGCTTTGTGGAAAGGCATTTTCGCTACCTCTAGGATAAGGGAGGATTCAAATCCTGTCGAAGAATGGAACAAACATAACAAAGCACTTGCTCATAGAGACGAGATTTTGAACAGATATAATTTCGAATCTCTTCACTTCACAAACAAACTTGGGACGGATATCGAAATCGGCCTTGTGGAAAACCATGTTTGGCTCGGTGGTGGAGAACATACTTCAGACGGAGTATACTTCAATCCGAACATTCCGACCGAGGAAAACTTCACGATGCCTCATAAGGACAAAGTCAACGGTAAAGTTTATGCGACCAAACCGCTGAGTTACCAAGGAAAACTTATCGAGAATTTCTGGATCGAGTTCAAAGACGGCTTTGTAATCGCGTATGATGCGGAAAAGAATAAGGACGCTTTGGACAATCTGCTAAAAGTAGACGAAGGTGTAAAGCGATTGGGAGAGATTGCGTTGATCAGCTATGATTCTCCTATCTCCAAATCGGGCATCTTGTTCTATAACACGTTGTTTGACGAGAACGCATCTTGTCATATGGCTTTGGGAAGAGCCATTCCTATCAACATCAAAGGTGGTACTGAGATGAGCCAGGAAGACCTTGTGGCCAATGGTTATAATCATTCGATGACACATATCGATTTCATGTTCGGCAGCTCCGATCTATCCGTAATTGGAAAAACACACGACGGTAAAGAAATAACCGTGTTCAAAGACGGCAATTTCATAATATGACGTAAAATATAAAGACCCTGTTCAATATGGACAAGGTCTTTTTTTATATTTTTTCAAGCATGGCCCACATTCCCATGTATTCAAATCCGAGTCTCAGATAGATTTTACCGGCGTCAGTATTGTCGTAGAATAGACATAGTTCCTTGCCTTTTGCGAAATATCTTTGCATAAGTGAAATCATCAACTTTGACGCGTAGCCTTTTTTTCTGTGCAGCTTGCTTGTGGCGACCGCAACCACCATGGCGTTTTTTGTCGTTTCCGCGGTTGTCGCAACTGTCGACGTAACGATTCCGTCCTCCACCGTGAACAATGTCACACCCATGGATTTGGATTTCATCTTGCTTTCGACGAAAGATTCGGCAGTAAATCTTGAGCCCATATTGAATTCATCGATCGTCTTCAATAAATCGTAGACGATTCTGCAGTCTTCTTCTGTTTCCAAAATCCTGACTTTGCTTTCATCAATCGAAGTGTCGGTTTTCAATTCATTGGCTTTGCAAAAATATAATCTCCGTTGTTTAAATATGTCTTTTATGTACGGATGAATCAAATCGATGAGTTCGGCTTTTCCGCTAACGAAAAGATTTTTGGTAAATTCAACTATTTTAAGATATTCGGGATTGAAGAAGGTTTTATGAGAATAATAGATCATGTTCTTCCGGTATAAAAGTAAAATACTGACATATTCACCGGAATCCTCGAACTCACCAAAAACCGTCTGGAAATCCTTGTCGAAGCCAAAAGCCTCGATATCTCCGATCGGGAATATATTGTAGCTCGATTCCTTATATAGATATTCAAGCACGGATTGTCTATCACTTTCAGTAAGTTTTCGGATCATTTCTACCACCTCATAAGAAAAAAGGAAATCCCGACCACGATATCGCTTGTTTTTCCAACACGATTTCATGTCAAAATTTCCTTTATTATACCTAGTTATTAGGTGGAATTCAACAATTCACAGAATAAATTGTCTGAAAAAATTTTTAACTTTTATAATATTGATTCAATGCATCGTTGATTGCGTTGATCACACCATCTGAGGTGTGTGTCGCACCGCTGACACGAACAATGTTCGTCGACTGCAGTTTAGTTACTGTGTCTATGAGTATATGAACTGTGCTACCAGAATTTATATTAACCAAATGGATAATTTCGGCGAGTGCTAGCGTTAGCACTCCAAATTTCAAGGTGTTTCTAAGCCACATATGAGATTGGAATAAATTTTAATATACTTTCAAAATTGTATGGAGGGAAAAAATGATAATATATATTATTCTGTGATCTTCACTGCTTAGCAACATCAGGTGAATAAAAATCAGAGCATATACTAGATATGATAATTTGTGGAGCTTTTGCCATGTTATCACGCTAATTTTTTTTTGAGTTTCTGAAACGAAGTAATAAATAAATGTATCATAAATAATAAAGCTATCACTACGTATAGTTCGTAAGCAAAAGCTCCAACTAAATAATCTCTTAAGTATAGTATGAAGCAGAGACCAATGCGATAAATCCTAATATCGAGTTTTCCTTTCTGATGTCCCTCGACTTCTTACCTGCTCTAGTCGTCCTTGGAAAAACTCCGGTAAACATTACAACAACGAAAAATGCTAACCCAAGATCTCCACTGACAAATAAATTAATAAAGGAGTTTGTATAAAAAAATTAAATTAAAGATACTGAAACAAAAAGTAATCCTATATATTTATAAAATTTTCTAAGTATTTGACTAAGTAAAATGTAATCAGTAATAATTCATCAAGTTCTACAAGAAATATAAGAGATTCCATTTCGCCAGTTGTTCTTTAATTCACCTATATTTTATACCATTTTTTTCAAAGTCAACAGTGTTTCGCAGGAGTTATTAGCTAAATACGCACTTTCTTAAATATTTCACACTTTGTTATCACATTTCCATAACATTCCATGATGAAATCGGTCAATTTCATCCCTTATACCAGAATCTTCGAGTAGTTTCTTCAACGTCTGAACATCGGGATTTTTCATCAAACCCTCATAAAAAAGAGCAAGAATTCCATCTTGCTCGATTTCTAATATTTTTTATCAGCTTCCCGCAATAGTTATATCGGTGAATTTAATCACTTCAGGAACC
>CAYZPL010000039.1:0-7462 GCA_964480415.1 uncultured Candidatus Izemoplasmatales bacterium | reverse complement strand
TTCATGCAAGACCTCAAGTATCGCTTTGTAAAGTACGAACATTCCGACTTGTGTATATTTCGTTACGTTAAGTTTTTCTTCATTTTCAAACAATATTTCTTCAATATTTATCCCTAAAACATTGTCGGCTTTTCTAAAGATCTCCTTAACGCATTCGTAGTTATCATAAAGCTCTTTACCCATTCCGAGATATTGCGAACCTTGCCCGGAAAACATAAAAGCTATACTCATATTATTCCTCTTGATACTAAAGAATTTTCGAATATGTCCTTGAGAATTTCCTCGACACTTCTTATTTCTTTCACAAGTCCCGCTGATTGTCCTGCCATGAAGCTTCCGGTTTCCAAATCACCGTCTAAAACGGCTCTCCTAAGTGATCCGAGCGTCAGCTTTTCAAGCTCTTCAAGTTTCACGTTTCCATCTTTAGTCAAACGTAAATATTCTCTTGCCATCGGATTTTTCAACACTCTGACAGGAGCTCCGGTTATTCTACCGGTGACAATCGTATCCGTGTCTTTTGCATGCACGACCTTGTTCTTATAGTTCTCATGGATAGGGCATTCATAACTGGCTAATAAAACCGTTCCAATCTGAACGCCTTTTGCTCCAAGCACATATGCCGCATCTAATCCTCTTCTGTCCGCTATTCCTCCGGCTGCGATAACCGGGATACTCACGGCATCCACGACTTGGGGAACCAAAGTGAAAGTAGTTGTTTCACCGATATGTCCACCGGCTTCTGTGCCTTCTACAACAAGCGCATCAACTCCAGCTCTCTCCAGTCTCTTAGCGTATGCCACACTAGGAACAACCGGAATTATTACGATTCCAGCTTTTTTCCATTTTTCAATATAGATTCCGGGATTTCCGGCTCCGGTCGTAACAACTTTGACGCCTTCTTCCACAACAACATCGCTAAGTTCTGGTGCGTGCGGATTCATCAGCATTATATTTACGCCGAAAGGTTTATCTGTCAATTCCTTTGTAAGTCTTATTTCTTCTCTTAATTTATCTGCATCCCAACCACCGCTGCCGATCAATCCAAGACCGCCGGCATTGCTGACAGCTGCAACTAATTGATGGGTGGCAATATTTGCCATACCACCTTGGATTATGGGATACTTGATGTTTAATAACTCGCGAATATCCATGTTTCCCTCCTAATATCGGATTAAGGCTCCGCCCCAAGTCAGACCGCCACCGAATGCGACAGTAACAAACTTGTCTCCTCTTTTTAAAAATCCTGATCTGACCGCTTCGTCGATCGCAATCGGAACGCTTGCGGCAGATGTGTTTCCGTATTCACTAATGTTCATGTACATTTTGCTCATGTCAATATTTAAATCTCTAGCCGATTTCTCGATGATTCTTGCATTAGCCTGATGAGCTACTATGCAATCGATATCTTCTGTGGTCATATCATGTTTATCAAGTAATTTCTTAATCGTCTTAGGCATGATTCTTGTTGCGAATTTAAAGACTTGACTGCCCTGCATATGGATATGATCCTGAGGACTAATAGCATTGACTTCAGGATCTTTGATGTCGGGATTCTTACAATATAATAGCATATCGACATCACCTTGTGACCCTGTAATCACATCTATTAAGCCTTCTTCTTGGCTTGCGCCGATAACCATGGCTCCTGCTCCATCACCAAATAATACACACGTGTTTCTGTCACGCCAATCTGTCAGTCTTGTTAAGGTTTCAGCTCCACAAATAAGAACCTTTTTATAATTACCGCCTTTGATCATCTTATCTGCCAGTTGCAACAGATACATAAATCCGCTGCAAGCAGCATTGATGTCAAAAGCCATGATGTCTCTGGCGCCTAATTTTGCTTGTAAAAGATTCGCCACACTCGGAAAAGCATAATCTGAAGTAACTGTAGCAACGATGATCAGATCGATATCGTGTGCAGTCAGATTTGCCGAATCCAATGCATTAAGCGAAGCTTTATAAGCCAAATCAAGAGTGCTTTCGTTTTCCACGATATGTCTTTCCTTGATTCCTGTTCTTGAATAGATCCATTCGTCGTTTGTGTCAACAAACCTTTTTAAATCATCATTTGTAAGTGTTTTTGCAGGAACATAACTTCCCGTGCCTAGTATTTTAGCATATTTCATCTCTTTATTCCCCCTAGATTCTCGTAATTAAATCTTTGGAAAAAGCCAAAATTCCTGTATTTGTTGTTTCTCAGATATCTTAGGTCGCTTCCGGTCAATTTAATTAAGTTATTAAGTTCTTCAATAACCGCATTCGTAGTTGATTCGAAAACGGCTTCCTTATTGAAGTGAGCCCCTCCTATAGGCTCTTTGATTATCTTGTCAATGATTTCGAATTCTTCCAAATCATATGAAGTCAGTTTCATTGCTTCCGCAGCTTTTGGGGCTAGCGTCGCATCCTTCCAAAGAATACTTGCATATCCTTCGGGACTTAAAATTGAATATATCGCATTTTCCAACATGAATATTGTGTTGGCAACGCCAAGTGCTAACGCTCCTCCCGAACCGCCTTCGCCGATGATAACCGCGATGATTGGCACTGTCATATCGCTCATCTTCATAAGATTTTGAGCAATTGCCTGACCTTGTCCTCTTTCCTCGGCACCGATGCCAGGATAAGCCCCCGGAGTATCGATGATGGTAATGATCGGGCGATTAAATTTCTGTGCCTGTTCCATAAGTCTTAAAGCTTTTCTGTAGCCTTCTGGATGAGGCATGGCAAAATTCCTTTCAAGATTATCCTCGAGAGTCTTGCCTTTTTGTTGGCCGATGATTGTGCAAACATGCCCGCCAACCGTACCAATGCCTCCAACAATGCTTAGATCGTCTCGATATAATCTGTCTCCGTGAAACTCGATGAAATCTGGAGCCATATGTTTGATGAAATCAAGAGCGGTAGGGCGCATTTGATGTCTAGCCAAAAGGACTCTATCCCAAGCGGAAAGCTTGGTCATTTCCGTATTTTTAAATCTCTCAATCTCTTCTTTCAGTTTAACTACAGCTTCGCTTTTTCCTAGACTGGAGATTTGTTTTTCCAATTCTCTTACTTTACGTTCTTTTTGAAGAATATCCATTAGTAAGCCCTCCTATGCATAGCGAGCAGCTTTGATAACGTTTGTTTCATGTCTTTACGATTTACAACCATATCCACAAACCCTTTCTCCTGCAAAAACTCCGCTGTTTGGAATCCTTCCGGGAGCGTCTGCTTGATTGTCTGTTCGATTACTCTAGGCCCTGCAAAGCCGATCAAAGCTTTCGGTTCGGCTAAAATAATATCTCCTAGAGTTGCAAAACTTGCGGTAACACCGCCGGTAGTCGGGTTGGTCAAAACAGTAATATAAAGATATCCCATCTTGCTATGTTTTAGTACGGCTTGACTTGTTTTTGCCATCTGCATGAGACTGAATATTCCTTCTTGCATTCTGGCGCCTCCAGAAGCTGTAAAAATCACGATCGGCAATTTCTTGTAGATTGCATATTCAAAACTTTTCGCGACTTTTTCTCCAACCACGGACCCCATTGATCCCATCAGAAAATATGAATCCATAACTCCGATGACACAAGGTTCACCATATATTTTTCCATAGCCGTAAAGATATGCTTCGTCAATATTCGTTTGTTTTTTATAACTGTATATTTTTTCTTCGTATCCATCTTGAAAAAGCGGATTCAAAGTAATATATCCTAGCCCCTTTTCCACAAAAGTATCCTCATCGATTATTGCTTTGATCCTGTCAATTGCACGCATACGAAAATGGCCACCGCAATGGTGACATATATAGTTGTTTTCGATAATTTTCTGTTTATTCACAATCTCATTGCAAACTGGGCACTTTTCATAAAGGCCTTTAGGCACATCGGCTTTTTGAGCCTTAAGGAAAGAACCTTCCGTTTTCACAATTTTGACACTGTGTTTGAGTTTTCTTCTGTTTTTTAGCGCTTTAGATATGTCATTCATAATCTTCATACTCCAATAACAAATCCAACTTCTGCTCAATGAAAGAAGTATCAAATGTACCTTTTGTATAATCCGCATTATTCATAATCATATATAGGAAAGACTGGTTGGTGTTTATACCTTCTATGACCAGTTCCTCCAAAGCTGCACGCATTTTTTTGACAGCTTCTTGTCTGCTTGTACCGTGCACGATTATTTTTGCGATCATTGAATCGTAATAAGGTTGGATCGTATAATCCTGATAGATGAAACTATCAACTCTTATTCCATTTCCCGATGGAAAATGCAATAAATTGATTTTCCCTGAATTAGGACTAAATTTATGTTTGGGGTTTTCCGCATTTATTCTGCACTCAATCGCATGGCCCCTAATGTTCAAATCTTTCTGGGTATATTCAAGTTTCTCACCGGATGCAATCAATATCTGTTCTTTGACTATATCAAGGCCTGTGATCATTTCCGTTACAGGGTGTTCAACTTGGATTCTGGTATTCATTTCAATGAAGTAAAAATCTTCTCCAGAAACCAAAAACTCAATTGTTCCTGCATTTTCATAATTGACAGTTTGACAGATTTTGACAGCGGCTTCTCCCATTTTCTTTCTTAGAGAAGAACTTATCATACTCGGCGCTTCTTCAACGACCTTCTGGTTTCTACGCTGAATACTGCAATCTCTTTCTCCTAAATGGATAACATTGCCATACTTGTCCGCTAACATTTGGAATTCTATGTGTTTTGGTTTGATGATGTACTTTTCCAAATACATCGTATCATCTCCGAAAGCACTTTTAGCTTCTGATTTTGCGGTTTCAAATGCGGCACTGAACTCATTGGTGTTGGCTGCGATTCTCATCCCTCTACCGCCGCCACCGGCACTGGCCTTTATTAATATCGGAAATCCGATCTCATGAGCGATTTTCTTGGCTTCTTCCAAATTCTTGACATGACTTTCGCTTCCTGGTACAACAGGTATTCCGGCATTGATCATCATCTCTCTTGCCTTGGATTTGTTTCCCATATTATTAATAATTTCTCCGCTGGGGCCGATGAATGTAATACCACAATCGGCACAGAGTTTTGCGAACAAGCTGTTTTCACTTAAAAAGCCAAAGCCCGGATGAATGGCTTCAGCACCTTTACTTATAGCTGCAGTAATTATATTTTCCATATTTAAGTAGGAATCCTTACTATAAGCAGAACCTACACAGACGCTTTCGTCTGCCAATTGAACATGTAAACTATCTTTATCAGCATCACTATATATAGCGACCGTTTCTATTCCCATATATTTACAAGTACGAATGATTCTAACTGCTATTTCCCCTCTATTAGCAATTAATATCTTATGAAACATTATTCCTCAATTTCCATCACAATCTGGCCGAATTCGACCATGCTTGCATTGTCAACATGGATTTTCTTAATTGTTCCTGATACAGGGGCGGTTATTTCATTCATCACTTTCATCGCCTCGATGATGCAGATGACATCACCTTTTTTGACTGTTTGATTAAGGGTAACGAATGGGTCGCTTTCTGGAGAAGGTGAATCATAGAACACTCCTACGAGCGGAGCTTTCACCAATACATTATTATTTATTTCTTCTGGGTTGCTTTCGACAGCTTGACCACTATTTTCGGCAACCGGAGTTTGTCCAATAGTGTTGTTGTTAACTGCAATATTATTAGGACCCGGTTTTTCCATCTTCACAGTAAAGTCATTTTCTATAATTTCCAGTTTTTGAATAGATGAAGCTTCAAACTCCTTCATTATATGTTTTAGTTGTCTTAAGTCCATAAATATCTCCTTTTAACTTTGATATTCAAACTATTACAATCGTAAAAAAAATTAATAAAGATGTAAACACATCTTTACATCTTTTTTTCTATATATTCTACTATCTGACCAACGGTTTGTAATGCTTGAGCATCTTCGTCTTCGATGTTGATATCAAATTCTTCTTCAATAGCCATTATAAGTTCGACTGCGTCAAGTGAATCTGCACCTAAATCGTTTGAAAGATCTGATTCCATTGTTATTTTGGATTTATCTAATCCCAATCCTTCTGCAACAATGTCTTGTACTTTTTCAAAAACCATTTTCCTTCCTCCTTTTTCACAAATCTTAATTATTATACAACTTTATGTCGATTATGTCAAATCTTTAGATATTCAAAGTAATTTACTGCATAAACTCGTTATAAAGCCTATTTTAAGACCATTTATGACATCTTATTTCATCAATAATGCGTTGTTACTTGCAAATTATTCGCAAAAACTTCACAATTGGAGATTCTTTTTTCTATTCTTCATATAATTGCTCTAAAGAAATCTTGCTGGGGCTCACGTAAATAGATTCATGACCTTTTGATAATTCCAAATCTCCATTTTCACTAATGCCTTTAATATTATAGACTGATTTATCATGTTGAATGGTTTTGCCGATGATATAAGAATTCTTCAAGTACTCGAAATATATCGATTTATTGATTAATTCCAAATTAAAAACGTTTACAAACTTATCCAATAGAAATTTGACATCAAATGACTCTTTCTTAAGCATTATTAAAGATGTAGCTTTGTTTTTTAACTTTTGAAAATCTTTTTGGTTAACATTTATACCTATGCCTACTACCAAATGATTTGGCCTTGCATTTCCGATAGTTTCTATTAAAATCCCGGCGATTTTTTTGTTTTCGACTATTATATCGTTTGGATACTTGATCGATGCATCAATATCATAAAGTTGCAATGTCTTTATAATCGCAACCGAAACTCTCATCAGAATCGCAAAATTATTGTTATAAGTAATATCATCGTTACTGATTAGGAAACTAAAATATAGATTGCCGACTTGACTTTCCCAAGCATTTCCTCTTCTTCCTCTTCCTTTAGTTTGCTCTTTCGCCACAATAATATCGCCATCATTAAGGTTGACGAGATTTTGTTTTATATAATCACTGGTGCTTTCCAACTTGTCAAATGAGTAAATTCTATTTCCTATCACTTTTCACCTCAAGGATTGTTTTCATTACATCTAAAAGCCATTATATTTTAACACATATATTATTAAACACAAAGCGATATCCTTTAGAAAAAGATTCCTCAATTGAGGAATCTCATTCATTTTGTGATTTCATAATACATTACTTTTTAGTACAAATGGCAGAATCTGATATTATTCATTGCTTAGTCTTCTCATTAAAGAGAAGATCTCTTCAATCTTTTTTACACCTTCATCCGTCAAAGTATCTTTTACACAAGATTGCAAATGCGCTTTTAAAACGATATCGTTGGTTTTCTTAAGCATTGCAATTGATGCGAGTAATTGGTGGCTGATATCAATGCAGTAGCGATCATCGTTGACCATCTTCAAAATACCTTCGATTTGGCCCTTTGCCATTGTCAAGTATTTCTTGACTTCTTCATGATCCGCTTTCATATTATCTCACCTCAGTTACGGTATATCCGGCTTCTTTGACAGCTTCACGGATAGT
>CAYZPL010000038.1:0-7580 GCA_964480415.1 uncultured Candidatus Izemoplasmatales bacterium | reverse complement strand
ATCTGAAAGGTACCATCTGGAAATACTTCATGAATCACAAATTGATAGCCCAAGCAATCAAAAAACTTGATTTTGAAAGGAGGGTATAAGACATGCCGACAATAAAAGACGTCGCAAAAAAAGCGAAATGTTCGATTTCCACAGTTTCCTATGCCCTTAATGACGATAGAAGGATTCCTGACAACACTGCGAATCGGATCAAGAAAATAGCTGATGATCTAGGCTATTTGCCCTCAGCTGCCGCCAGAAATCTGAAGAAGCAGAACACTAACACGATTTTAGTCGCAATCTCCGATTTCGGCGGACCGGTTTATCATGAACTGCTTGACGGCATCCACAACCACCTTAGTAAAAACCGATACACAATGATTGTATCGACAGGTATCTCCACAGCCAACCTGCTCAAGGAGAAAACCGTTGACGGCGCAATCATCTCCGATATAAACATCTCAAACAAAACATTGAGACAGATCGCCAAGACTTCAAGGCCATTAATCATTCTCGACAGAAAAATAGAAGATGAAAACATCTTCGACATGACGATTGATAACCAGAGTTCAATGTATAATTTGACGGAAGACATAATCAGTCACGGCTATAAGAAAATCGTCTATGTTCATGGTGTCAAGAAAACTTTCGACAACGAGACCAGACACGAGGGGTTCCTTGACGCTTTAAGAGAACACGGTTTGGAGGTGTTCCATGAATATGTCGGAAACTTCACCAAACCGTCAGGTAAAGAAATTGCCCAAGAAATACTCAAATTGGAAGAACAGCCCGACATGATCGTCTGCGCCAACGACGAGATGGCGCTTGGGATAATGGAAACACTTTTGGAGAACGGCAAAAATATTCCTGGAGATTATGGAGTCTCTGGTTTCGACGATATCGAGCTGTCAAGATATTTTACGCCGACATTAACATCCGTGAGGATCAATCGTTTCAATTGGGGCGAAGAGATAGCGGAAACAATGATTAAAATCCTTAAAAACGAGAAGATTACTGCTAAAAAAGTTCACGGAGAACTTATCAAAAGGCAATCTTACTAATAATTTATATAATAGTATTATCATAATTTGAAATTAATAAATACATTTTTAAAAAAAATGTAAACGCTTGCAAGATAAATTTAGTTATGATATAATTTAAGTGAAATATTTATCGAAACGTTTCGATAAAAAGGAGGATCATCGTGCTGAAAAGTAAATATGGTTATTTCGCGGATAATATGAAGGAATATGTGATAACTGATCCGCGAACGCCAAAACCCTGGATCAATGTCATTTCCAACGGTGACTATTCGTTGATGATATCACAGACAGGCGGTGGATGCTCCTGGAGAGGAAATTCCGCTCAGAACAGATTGACAAGGCTTTATCAGGACACGATCAAAGACAATTACGGAAAATACTTTTATCTCAGAGATATGGATTCTCGGGATTTTTGGTCGATAACATATCAGCCTGTTCAAAAAGAATACCAGTTTTTTGAAGTCAGACACGGCATCGGTTATTCGATACTTAAATATCAGGTTTCCGACATCTATACGGAACTCAAGGTCTTCGTTGTCCCGAACAAACCACTTGAAATAGCAGAAGTAACGATCGAAAACAGAAGTAAGAAAAAGAGAAGATTGGAACTCACTTCCTATTTCGAATGGGAAGCTGCCGTACATCCCGATGAGCATCGGGAATTCCATAAATTGTTTATGGAAACATTCTTTGATAAAACCAGAGATGCTATCAAACTGAAAAAATACAATTGGGGATTCAATGATAAGAACAATCTCCACAATAATGTCGATTGGGACTTCGTCGGCTTTCACGCTGTCAGCGAACTGGTCAAATCGTTTGAGACGGATAAGGAAAAATTCCTCGGCATGTATAACCATGAAGCGAATCCAGATTCAATGCATATGGATAAGTTGCCAGGAAGTTTCGGCAGATTCGGAGATCCCTGCGGAGCTTTGCAAGTGGAAATGGTTTTGGAACCCGGGACAAGCCACAAAGTTGTCTTCACCACAGGCGTGACGCAACTTGGAAAAAAAGAAATACCGGGCATTGATCTGGAATATGAAAATCCAGATCTATTGATCGATGAATACACCTGTATTGCAGGAGCGAAGAAGGCGTTTGATAAACTCACCTTGTTCTGGGAAGAACTGCTAAATGGAGATAGTGTCAAAACTCCGGACGTCGGTTTCGACCTCATGACGAACACTTTTGCAAAATACCAAGCGATCAGCGGCCGTATCTGGGGCAAGACCGCATACTATCAGACAAGCGGCGGTTACGGATTCAGGGATCAACTTCAGGATTCGCTCGTGTTTCTGGAAGCGAAACCGGAACTTACCAAGAAACAACTGTTGTTGCACGCCAGCCATCAGTTCGTGGCAGGGGATGTCCAACATTGGTTCGTGACTTATCAGGGCTGGGGTCCGAGAACGGAATGCAGCGACGATCTTCTATGGCTGCCTTTCATTCTTCATTATTATCTGGAAGAGACTTTGGATTATTCGATACTTAAAGAAAACATTCCATATCTGGATGCAGGTCCAGAGTCATTATATGAACATTGCAAGAAGGCCATAAATAAATCGCTGACTAGATTCTCCGATCGCGGTATCCCGCTTATGGGAAGCCATGATTGGAACGACGGATTAAGCGCTGTGGGCTACAAGATGAAAGGTGAATCCTTTTGGATGTCCTCATTCCTCTATATGGTACTGAACCAATTCGCCGAGACGGCGCATAATGAGCGTGACGAGGAATTCGCAAAAACCTGTTCTGATCACGCAAGAAAAATCAAAAGCACCTTCAACGAGTTTGCTTGGGACGGCTCTTGGTACATGCAAGCCACCAACGATGCAGGGAAAAAGATCGGCTCGAAATCGAACAAGGAAGGAAAGATCTTCCTGATGCCGAACAGTTGGGCGATCATTTCCGATATCATCCAGAAAGACAGAATTCAAACAGTCATCGACTCGGTAACCAAATATCTGCTTAAAGACTACGGTACCGTATTGAATTATCCGGCTTTCACAGAACCTAGAAACGATATCGGCTATGTCACAAGGTACGCTCCGGGATTAAGGGAAAACGGAGGAGTATACACCCATGCTGCCGTTTGGGCGGTGTCGGCATATGCCAAAGCAGGATATACCGACCTTGCATACAAGGCATACAAAGGCATCTGCCCACCGAACAGAACCAAAGACCCGGATAAATATCAAGCGGAACCATATGTGACCTGCGGAAACTCTGATGGTCCGATCTCGCCGATGTACGGCAGAGGTGGTTGGAGTTGGTACACCGGTTCGGCGCAATGGTTGCACCGAGTCGCAGTAAACGACATCATCGGTGTCAAAGCGACTTATGACGGCCTGGTTGTAGCACCTAATCTTCCTACCGAATGGAAAGAAGTGGAATACCAACGTAAATTCAGGAACTCGGATTATCATTTCCACATAAGTAAAGGCGACAAGCCTTTGATAAAAGTTGATGGAAATGTAGTCTCAAGTAATATAATTAAAGATTTTCAAGATCACAAGACTCACAAAATAGAAGTTATTATAAAGGAGTAAAAAACCATGAAAAAATTCGTATTTCTAATGGCAATCATGATTCTTGGCATCGCATTCATATCATGTCAAGGTCAAATCACCACCACGACTATGTCGGGTTCGACAACAACAACGACTTCAACCAACAGTGGAGTTACGACAACAACAACGACTTCAACCAACAGTGGAGTTATGACAACGACAACTTCAACAAGCGGTGGCGTTACGACAGCAACCACGGCCACCACAACAACGATATCATCAACGGATAACACAACATCGAATACACCGGTCACAGTCACCTACGCAGCTTGGAATCTGGGAACTGTCGATTCAATCAATCTCGAAAGACTAATGCTTCAATCTTTCGTGACAAAATATCCATGGATCACAGTGCAGATCATCGAGCGTCCGAAAGTAACCGATCCGACAGGAACGACTCAGGTCGACCAGAATTGGGATGAATTCTTGGGTGCGAGAGCAGCGCAGGGAACCCTGCCTGATGTTTATGATTGTGATTCCACGGAAACAGCGATCATGAACAACTGGGCAATGGATGTTACTCAAATCGCTCATGCCGATCCTGAATTCATGAACATTCCATCGGACATCAGAAACGCAGCCGACTACGGCGGCAAACTGATGGCGATACCTTATGCTGTTTATTACTTCGGATACTATATCAATAAGACGTTATTCGAAAACAACAATGCAGATGTTCCTGCTTTCGAAGACACATTCCAACAATTCATGGACAAGGTAAGCCAAGTAGCTAACCAGACAGTAACCAACGGAACCGGTACAGCCGGAATCGTCGGTATCAACAGAATGCTGGAATGGTATCCGGCCCAGTTGAATCCGGATTTGGGTTGGTACACTTATGACGGTACTCAGTTGCATTTGAACGGCACTGAATTCGAAACGGCTTTGAATCTGTATCAAAGTTTGATGCAAGACAAGTCTTTGATTTATGACGCTATGACACCTGATGAGCAATTGGCAGCTTTCGGTACGCCAAACACTTGGCAATCAGGACAATTGGCAGCTTATTTCGAATACACACCAATTATCGGCACCATGACCAATCTCGGCTTTGATGTCGACTTCATCGGTACACCTGGAACCACTGCGGCACATCAGATACCGGTAGTCCTCGACCTCTATTGCATCTCAAGCCAGACACAGCATCTTCCGGAAGCATACATGCTTGCTAAATGGATGTCATTCGGCAGAGACGGTTATCTAGAACGCATCAATTTGTCGAAGACAGTGGATGGAATCCAACCGCTCAATATGACACCATTGCAGCCGGACCAGGATTTGATGGATGCATTCTTCAGCATCTATCCGACATTCACTGAACTTAAGAAAGTTGTATCATACAATCATTACATCCTTGAACCGAACAAATATGTTCCGGGATACATTAAAGCCAGATGGGACGCTGCATTCAACGCCGATATGACAGTTGGTCAGTTATTCGACCAGGTATCTGCAGGTCAAATCAACTATGCGGATGTAAAAGATCAATGGAACACCATTGCCAACAACCAGTTAACCGTCGCAAGACAGGCGGTTTACACTCATCTAGGAGTTCCGACACGCTAATATTAATTCAGGGGGAAGTAAATGACAAGACGTCTGTTAGTCTTTCTGGTGTTGGTGGGATTACTCTTGCCGACACTGGGAATGCACCAGGTTTATGCTGATACAAACACAGATACGACCGACCAGACACCGCTCATTGTAAAAGGAGATTACAATGAGATTTTATCGGCGTGGGATAAATTGGTTTTCACTGACAATTCCGGTTTTTCCGCGACAGTCAAGCCTTCAGAATTCACTCCTACCAGCAATATCGTGACTGCATCTGAAAGCAACGGATACAATGATTCCGTATATAAATGGGATGATAATAGCAACGTCACTTTCACAATCATGGTCTCGACAGAGGGACTTTATCACATGGCAGTGGATTTCTATTCACTTTCCCCCGACTATTCTGATATAGAACTCGGTATTAAAATCAACGATAAAATTCAGTATGCTGAATGTTCGCAGATTATTCTCTATAAACAATGGGAACAAGTCGGCGGGTTCAGCACCGATCGCTACGGCAACGATTTCTATGGCGAGCAGCAGCAGAGATATGCTTGGATCCACCAGGACTTTCTTGACCCGATGGGCCTTTTCTCAGAACCGCTCTTATTCCATCTGAATGCCGGTGCCAATACGATCGTACTTGAAAAGAACAAAGGCGACCTGATGTTAGGAGACGTAACCGTTACAGGAAGAAAACAATTGATCTCCTATGCGGAATATGCAAAGGGTGCGACCCTGACAAGCGAGGCTGTTTTAAATACTTACGAAGCGGAAATCCCGGATATCAAGAACTCTCCGTCAATCCAAGCGGATGTCTCAAGAGCCGTCGGCGTCACTCCGTTTTCAGTCCAGAAATTAAAACTCAACGTTTTGTCCGGATCGACTTACAACGCCAACCGGGAGACGGTTTCTTATTATGTCAACGTCAACACCGCAGGTTATTACTATATAACCTTCAAAGTCCAACAGAATACAGTTTCCAACAGCAATGTCTACAGAACCTTGAGAATCAATGGGAAGATACCTTTCAAAGAAGCCGCATCTCTGCCTTTCTTCTACAACACCAGTTGGCAGAACGTGACTTTAGGCGGAGATACTCCATATATGTTTTATCTCAATGCTGGTAAAAACTTATTATCTCTCAGTGTCGACAGTAGTCCTTATAAGGATAGCTACTATACAATTAATAGTATTCTCGACTATGTTAACAATCTTTCACTCGACATCAAGAAATTGACGGGAAACCAAGTCGATCAGAACCGAGATTGGAACATCCAGGATTATCTTCCTGATGTAAAGACAAATTTGACGACATCCGCCGACCAGTTGCAGGTAATATTTGATTATTTGCAGGGATTGACGGACACCACAAGATTATCGGAAGTTGGAGCCTCACTGAAAATAGCTATCAGGAATCTCCAATATTTGGCCGAAAAGCCGAACGAAATTCCGAAGAACATCAATTTGTTATCGACCTCGGAACAATCAATCGCTTCTACACTAGGCAATACGATATCATTGCTGCTGAACAGTCCTTTGACAATCGATAAATTCTATGTTCATACCGATGTTGAATTGCCAGCGGCTAATGGTAAGGCCATTACCAATATATGGATAGGAATCGAACGTTTCGTTCTTTCCTTCTTCAACAACAGCTATACTCAGAAAGCTAAACAGGGAGAACTTGTCGTCTGGGTCAACCGTAGCAAGCAATATACGGACCTGATCCAGAAAATGGCTGATGACACTTTCACCAAGGAAACAGGAATATCCGTTCAGATATCCGTCATGTCCGATGAAAATAAACTGATTCTGGCCAATTCAGCCGGCACGAATCCTGACGTGGCTTTGGGCGTTTCTTCGTTCCTGCCTTATAATCTGGGATTAAGAGGAGCCATCCTCAATCTGGCACAATATGCCGGAACCCCGGAATTCGTCAATACGATCAATTTGTATCCGAAGGAATCCCTGATTCCGATGATGTACGACAAAGGTTTATATGGACTTCCGGATACGGAGAATTTCTATGTACTCTTTTATAGATCCGACATCATGAACGCATTAGGGATCCCGATTCCTAATACTTGGGATGATGTAGCGACGATCATGCCGATGCTTAAGCGTTATGACATGAATTTCTATCTGCCGTTATCAAGCGCGGTATCGCTCAAATCATTCGATTCGACTTTGCCTTTCCTGTTCCAATACGGTTCAGACGTCTATCAACCTAACGGGTTCAATGTCGAGCTCGACAATACCAAATCCGTTCTGGCTTTGCAGAAGATGACGGAACTATACACGATCTATTCACTCAATCCGACTGTGACTTCATTCTACAATGAATTCCGACTGGCTCTGTCTCCGATCGGAGTCGCAGATTTCGGAATGTACATCTTGCTTCAAAACGCAGCACCTG
>CAYZPL010000037.1:0-7717 GCA_964480415.1 uncultured Candidatus Izemoplasmatales bacterium | reverse complement strand
AAAAAGATTAAGGGTATTCAAATTATAATGACTTTTAAGAAAATCGTATATATTGCTGTATCCTTTCTCAAAATAATTAACAAAAACACCTTCAATTTCTTCATAAATATTATATACTCCAATATTCTTTATTAGGCTGTCCACCCTATTTGCGAAAGCTTTTATACTTGATAAGTCTGGGTTTCTATTAAATATTGATTTGTATTTGCTCATTTTAATCACCTCAAAGATAATTATACAACTTGCACAAAGGTCATGGAGACCGTTAACACACAAATTTAAGTAAAATAAAAAGCAATCAAAGTTCAAAATGGCTAGATTGCTTGATTTATTATTTGGCAGGGGTGACAGGATTTGAACCCGTACTAACGGTTTTGGAGACCGCTGTGCTACCGTTGACACCACACCCCTATAAGAGTCATATAATATTATTATATATTTGACCCGATTAGTCAAGAAAAAAATGTAGAATTCCTGAGGTTTTCTTGAATAATCACTCTAAAATCTACATTTTATTTCTTTTCATTATTTTCTTACGAGAGAATTCTTCTCTTTCTCTCTCTTCAAGCGTTTCAGCTATGAACTTTATCTTTTTCATATAATCGGGAATAACAATGTTCTTCAAAGCGTTTGCGCGCTTTCTTGATTTTCTTATCGCTTCTGCCAGTCTGTAAAGACTGACATCCAACTCTGCTAGTTCCAGAGTCAGATCCCTGACTTTCTGGAACGTTTTATATGCATAGTCGAATTTCGTATTGGTACCGGCAATGCCGTATTTTATCTTAACTGTTTCATGTTCGTATAATATCTTAGGTATCTCGACACCCATAATGGATCTATATGTGACATCTATCGCATCATCTACCGGAATAGCTCTTGCGATTTCCGAGATCACACCAAGAGTCATATTGGCTTCTTGCAAAGCAAGATAAGCCTTTTGATAAGTTGTTGATATCTCATCTCTCAAGGCTTGTACTTTTTGCAGCAAAATCATCATCTCCCGGGTGAGGATGTTCCTTTTACGGTCCATCAGATCATATCCGAGCTTTGCTAATTTCACCGATTTATTCAGTGCCATTAAATTCCCTTTTGTCGGGAATACTTGTTTCTCCATGATTATCTATCCCTTTTTATTGATTATCTTGGATCGTGACTTTCTCGGAAATACCGAATGTGCTCAAAGCTTTATCCCTGTTGTAGAATTTATCTACTACTTTTTCATCGATTCTGTCCAGTTCTTCTTTCGGCAATACCGAAAGCAAAGTCCATCCCAAATCAAGTGATTCCTCTACCTGTCTGTTGCTCTGGAATCCCTGGTTCAGATAATGTTCTTCGAACAGATGTCCGAACTGGATGTATTGCTTATCGACGGCAGAAAGCTCGTCTTCGCCGATAACCGACGCCAGACTTCTAGCGTCCATGACTTTAGCGTAAGACGCGAAAAGCTGATTTGCCATGTCTTGATGGTCTTCACGAGTATATCCTTTTCCGATACCGTCTTTCATGAGCCTTGACAAGGAAGGTAAAACACCGATAGGAGGATAGATACCTTTTTGATGAAGTTCTCTGTCCAAAACGATCTGTCCTTCGGTGATATAACCCGTTAGGTCAGGAATCGGGTTGGTGATATCGTCGTTAGGCATCGTCAAAATCGGAATCTGTGTGACAGAACCCTTGGCAGTATTTACGATTCCAGCACGCTCGTACATGGAAGCCAAATCGGAATATAGATATCCAGGATATCCTTTTCTGCCCGGTATCTCTCCTTTACTTGAGGAGAACTCACGCAATGCTTCACAATATGAAGTGACATCGGTCAGGATGACCAAAATATGCATATCATTCTCGAAAGCCAAGTATTCGGCTGTCGTGAGTGCGCATCTCGGCGTCAGTAATCTTTCGATGATCGGATCGTTTGACAGATTTAGAAACATGACAACTTTCTCCAAAACTCCCGCTTCGTCGAATGATCTCTTGAAATAATCCGCAACGTCGTTCTTGACGCCCATCGCTGCGAACACGATCCCGAACTTCTGTCCTTTTTCCTCGGCGATCTGTGATTGTCTTACAATCTGGACCGCGAGGTCGTTATGAGGCATACCTGATCCGGAGAATATCGGCAGTTTCTGTCCGCGAATCAGAGTGGACAAACCGTCGATACTTGATATTCCTGTATTGATATAGTTTCTCGGATATTGTCTGGTGATCGGATTCAGCGGTGCACCGTTTATATCCTCGTATTTTTCCACGTACAAAGGTCCCAGATCATCGATCGGGGTGCCGATGCCATTGAAGATCCTACCGAGAACTTCTTTTGAAAGCCCCAGCTGCATCGGATGTCCTATGAATTTAGTGGTTGTATTTTTTAGTGAAAGATTATAGGTTCCTTCAAAGACTAGGATCGAAGCCAATTTGTCGTTGATTTCCACGACTCTGCCATGTCTTACCGTTCCATCGTCAAGAACCAATTCGACCATTTCCTCGAAGCCGACGTTTTCAACGTTGTCGAGAAAAACGAGTGGTCCGTTAATTTCTTTCAGTCCGATGTATTGATATTTCATATACACCTCTCCTTACTTGATTGATTCGAAAGCATCATCGATATATTTATAGTAATCATCAAACTTTTCCAAATGGTCGTTCGGAATATCGTATTTGATTCTGATGATTTTTTCGAATATGTTCGTCTTGGCGATCAAGCTGAAAGCCTGGCCAAGTTTCATAGCTGTTTTTCCTGCTTCGTAAAGATAGAGGATTATCTCCATCATCTTGAATTGTTTTTCCAAAGTGACGAAAGTATCGTCTTTATGGAATGCGTTTTGTTGGAGATAACCGACTCTGATGACTCTGGCTATTTCCAATACCATCTTCTGATCGTTAGGCAAAACATCCTTACCGATAAGTTTTACGATTTCCATCAATTTGTTTTCTTCTGCCAGAATGGATATGAAAGCTTGTCTGTCTCTTAAGAACTTAGGACCAACTTCCTTGTTGTACCATTTGGTAAGGTCGTTCATATATTCAGAGTAGCTCAGATTCCAGTTTATGGCTGCATAGTGGCGCTTGTATGCAAGTTCTTTGTCCAAGGCCCAGAAACATCTGACGAAACGTTTGGTGTTCTGTGTCACAGGCTCCGAGAAATCGGCTCCTTGTGGCGAGATGGCTCCGATGATCGAAACCGATCCTTCGGTTCCGCTTAATGTTTGCATATATCCGGCTCTTTCATAGAATTGGGAAATTCTACTTGGCAAGTATGCCGGGAATCCTTCTTCGGCTGGCATTTCTTCCAAACGTCCGCTGATCTCTCTCAAAGCTTCCGCCCATCTTGAGGTGGAATCCGCCATGACGGCTACGTTGTAGCCCATGTCGCGGAAATATTCAGCAATGGTTACGCCTGTATAAATACTGGCTTCTCTGGCTGCCACCGGCATATTTGATGTATTAGCGATAAGAACGGTTCTGTCGATCAAAGGTTTGTTCGATTTCGGGTCGACCAGATCCTTGAATTCCACCAAGGTCTGCGTCATTTCGTTTCCGCGTTCTCCGCATCCGATATAGACGATGATATCGGCATCGCACCATTTTGCGAATTGATGCTGCATCATGGTCTTGCCGGTCCCGAATCCTCCCGGAACGGCTGCGGTGCCGCCTTTGGCGATTGGAAACAAGGTATCGATGACTCTTTGTCCGCTGATCAGAGGAATGCTTATCTGCATTCTTTTCTTGAACGGTCGCGGCTGTTTGATCGGCCATTTATGAGTCATGTTTACTTCATGTTCCACTTTATTTTCGTCTTTGACAACAACCAAAGTTTCTGTAACATTATAAGCGCCGTTTTTCTTGATGCTTACAACCTCACCGGAAACATCGACTGGGATCAGCAATTTATGGGTGATCAAGGCCGTCTCTTCGATTTCACCGTAGATTTGGCCCGCCGACACTTTATCACCTTTGGAAACGGTGAATTTGACATCCCATTTCCTTTCAAGGTCAAGTGAGGATACGTTGTATCCTGGCATGATGTATGCGCCGTTCTTTTCGGCGATTTTTCCTAGTGGTCTTTGTATTCCGTCAAAAATATTCGCAAGCATACCTGGTCCCAAGTTTACTGAGATCGGTTCACCAGTGCCTTTTACAGGCTCACCGGGTCTAAGATTGGTAGTCGACTCATATACCTGGATTACGGTAAATTCGTCGCTTATGGAAATGACTTCTCCCAGTAGTTGCAATTTGCCTACCAGTACCATTTCCATCATCTTGAATTCGGTTGCGTTTTTGACTTTGATTACTGGACCGTTGATTGAATAAATTTTATCCATAATTGCCTCACTTAAATATTGACTGCGAGATTGGCGTGTTCATAGAACCACTGCCTTTTCTCCTTGATTTTGGAATCGATAGTCTCGTCCGTAAGAATCTTCTTCTCGTTGCAAACGGCGACGAACCCGCCGATTTCGATCAAATCGTCGTTCTCGACACTGTATTTCCCGGTATAGTTGTCTTTGATGATTTTTTTCAACGTACTATCATCCTTGTTTATTTTAAATACTATTGAACAATTCTTGAAATCATCATGCGTTTTGAGGACCTTGGTTTTCATTTGGTCCGCATATGCTTTCGATTTCGTGTATTCAATGCATTTTTTACGTACTTCCAAAATGACAGAATCGAGTAATTCCGTCCGTTTTTGCATAACTTTCTTATGATTTTCTAATTTTAGTTTATTGATGACCGCATTATGTTCAGATTCCAACTCGTCGATCTGCGTATTCATTGTTTTGAATATCGCAGTCTGCAACTCGTTGTCTATCTGTTCAAGCTGCCGCTTCTTGGTATCCGTTATCGCTTTTTCCAGTTTCTTTATCTCGATGTCTGCTTCCTGTTTGATCTGTTTGGAAAAATACTTTAACAGTTCCTCTTTATCATAATAGCTCATTTAATCACCCCTGAGTTTGACGCCTATCGCTTGGGAGACATATTGGTCGATCGACTCACCGATCTTCCTTGAACCATGTCTGTCGGGTATTTCCACGATGATCGGTTTCAACTGTTTGAGTTTCAGCTCGGAAATTACTTGCGGAGCAAGTTCCACCAATTTCGTGGTTATCAACAAGACGCCTATTTCATCGTTGTTTAAAACTTTCTCTATTTCGGCCAACACTTCCTTACGCTCATGGATAACAACGCCTTCTACTCCTACAAGGCGCATTCCCATCAACGTATCGGTATTGTCGGTCAATAAGAAAAATTTCATTTAAATCATCTCTTTACAATCTGTTGAAAATAAGAATTGATATTAACAAACCATAGATTGCAATACCTTCACCGAGAGCGACGAAGATAAGTGATTTCGCAAAGTTTTTATCGCTTTCAGATAAAGCCCCGATAGCTGCCGGAGCTGCACCGCCAACGGCGATACCAGCGCCCACGGAAGACAATCCGGTTGCCATAGCTGCGCCAAGAAAGCCCAACCCTTGATCAACCGTTCCTTCCAAAGGATTGGTTGCGGTACCAGTAGCCGCAAATATCGAATGCGCTCCCAGTTGCCAGATGAAAACAAAGGCTACCAAGGCGAAGAAAAGTGAAATATGGGTATAAAGTCTTTTTTTGGAAGTCTTTTTATCCGCTTTCCCTCTAAAAACCTTGATCAAAGGCAATAAGATTAAAATTACGAACACGAATGGCGCAATAAATTCTAATGTAGTTAACATAAATAAATCCTCCTATTACATATAAGGTTTGAAAGGTGTTCCGTCACCTTCAAAATACCTTGAAAACATTTCATAGAATTCAAGCCTCAATACTTGAATTCCGACGAGCAGGCCTTCTACTGCCATAACAAACAGATTTCCAATTACGAAAACAGTACCTTTGCCGAAACTGGAAGCGGCCATATCTCTTATTGTGAATACAACGGCCATCATACCTGCATGGGCCATTACGAAACCGCCAACCCTTAGGAATGACAAGGTGTTTGTCACATAATTAAGTAATACCTCGACTAAACCTACTCCGCTATCAAGCATGAAACCCGAAGCTCCGTCAGGAAACATTCTTTTTCCCATAAGCCTAAAACTAAGCGGTTTCTTGAAAGCTATCAGCAATAACGGTATGAAACCGAAAATAATGATTGTGAATACATTGAAAATCGAATTATTCAATAAGAATGTCGAAACGACTCCGCCAATCAGGAATACATAGAATATCAGTCCTGCGATTCCGTTCTCGGAAAAGAAGCCTTCACCATAATTCCTTTTTCGGAAATGGGTGATGATATTCATTATCATCGATGACACAATAAGCAAGGAGCCTAGAGCCAAAGTTACCCCGATGAAATACATCGTCAGATTCTGTTGCATTGGATCCAGAGGTCCGTTTATATAAGTTCCGAATATCTTATAGAACCTGTACAGATGATCCGCCAGGAAGACGTGATCTCCGAAGAATGAACCGTATAGCAATCCGAAGAACGCTGATGAAACACCGATCCTTGTGGCGATTTTCGCTAATTTCCATCCCTTCCATTTATAGGCTAAAAAGCCGAATAATGAAAGTAATAATCCTTGGCCAAGATCACCGAACATGATTCCAAACAGGAGCGAGTATGTTATCGCGACCATCGCGGTCGGGTCAATATCTCGATAACCAGGTAATCCGTACATGTCCACGAACATTGAGAACGGTTTGGTGAACCAATTGTTCTTCAGTAATGTCGGCGGTGACAATCTCTTGTCTGAATAAGGTGGCCTGAATTGTATTTTTACGCCTTCGATGTCATCAAAGACATCGTCCAATTTTTGGGTCTTCTTGTCTTCGACAAAGCCGGTGAGACTTATTTTGTCTCCTGATGTCACGACATATTTTTTTGCTTCATATATTTTGCTCAAGACGGTTAAATCCGTCTTTGCGTTTTTTAGATTTTCCTTGTGTTCATCCACGAGTTTGTCTATCTGGTCCTGGATTTCCTTCAGATTCTCGTTGGCTACATCGAGTTCCGAACTCAATTTCACTTTCGCGTCTTTCGGTAATCCATGAACGAAATCAGGAATGTGGATTCTTCTGAAAAACAGGGTTTTGAATATGTTATCGATATCCACTTTATAATCCTCGGTACAGAAATACATGCACCAACAATTGCCGTTTTCTACATTGAAAGACTTGAACAGAAATGGTTTGAATTCATATAGTGCCAGTTTTTCAACGCTGTCTTCCGGTAAAATACCTACTCTGACATTGACGTATTGGCTTGAGAATATATCATCCAAAGATATATCCAGACTCTCTATATGGGACACTTGAGTCAATGCTTCCTGATACTTCTTGATCAGTCCTAGAGCGTCTTTTTTCTGTTGTAAGTACTTATTTAACTCTTCATGAGCCTCTGACACGTATTTTTTTAATTGCTCAAGTTCTTGACTCGATTTTTCAGCCTTTTCTGCCGGTATCTGGATCTCGAAGTCTTTTTCAATTGTCTTTAATTCATCTAATAGTTTCGAGTATGGATTATCCATTTCCACAGGCACCAGATCGTGTACTCTGTCGGTCACCTGTGTGGCAAGAATCGGATGAAGCCATGTCAAATCGGCGAATCTTGTTAAAACTGTATCCATATCCGCTGTATCAGATGTTAAGTTAAATAGTTTAAGTTTTGCGATTGCCATATTTAACTCCTTAATAAATTAACATTTTTCTAATATCTTCTTTGTCAACATCATAC
>CAYZPL010000036.1:4390-8174 GCA_964480415.1 uncultured Candidatus Izemoplasmatales bacterium | reverse complement strand
TCGACGCGATA
The DNA here is from genome assembly GCA_964480415.1 of uncultured Candidatus Izemoplasmatales bacterium. GTDB lineage: Bacteria > Bacillota_I > Bacilli_A > Izemoplasmatales > Hujiaoplasmataceae > CAYZPL01. Next base: position 8,163 of record CAYZPL010000036.1, on the reverse strand, counting down.
GCCGACGGGACCGACATAAAGAATTCCAAACCGGATCCGGAGGTATTCCTTGTCGCTTGTCGAAGATTAGAGCTTGAACCGGAGCAGTGCCTCGTGATCGAGGACGCTGTCGCAGGAATAGAAGCGGCCAAGAACGGCAATATGTTCGCCTGTGCAATCAATGATGCGACGAAATCGGAAAAAGCGGACTTCAAAATAACAAATCTGATGGAAATCAAGGACATAGTCCTTGAACAAAACAACTAAGATGAGAGGGAAATTATGAGAGACAGTAATGGTAAATTATTAGGAACTGTATTGGTTGTGGCTGGGGTATTGTTTCTCCTTGATGCATTAAACATAATACATGGATTCAACGGATGGTGGACCTTGTTTTTGATCATTCCGGGATTATACTCGATGACGAGACAAGGAATTACGGGCGGAAACAGTATTCTGGTTTTGATTGGTGGTGTACTCCTATTGAATGCACAAGGTGTTAATCTGAGCGGATATCTATTGCCCGGGATTTTGATCATCCTGGGATTAGCTATCATTTTGAAAAGATAATGTGCCTGTTTTGCGAAAAGTATCTTGAAAAAGATAATGTGCTTTATGAAAATGATTCAGCGTATGTTCTAAAAGATGGATTCCCTGTGAGCAAGGGACACGTACTGATCATTCCTAAAAGACACATCAGCGACTATTTTCAGACAATGGAAAAAGAGATTCTCGATATGGACCAAGCTTTGAAAGTGATGAAAGAAAGAATTCAGAAAGAATTCAATCCCGACGGGTTCAATATCGGCATCAACAACGGCACAGCCGCCGGACAGACGGTTATGCATCTTCATATCCATCTGATCCCGAGATATTCGGGAGATGTCTTGGAGCCGAGAGGCGGAATCAGAGGAGTCATTCCGGGCAAGCAGAAATATTGAATGAACCGATAAAAGCGCATAGAAGCGCTTTTTTATTTTTCCATAAGGGAATTACACAATGATTTGAAGTGATATTTATGCAGAAATATTGTATAATAAAATAGAGTGATAATAACGGAGGTTGATTATGAAAAGAAAAACTAAAATCATATGTACGATCGGCCCAGCTACCGATAGTTTAGATATGATGAAAAAACTCATCATTGCTGGTATGAACGTAGCCAGAATTAATTTTTCACACCAGAAGACAGAAGAACATCTAGTGAGAATCAATAATATAAGACAGGCAGCCAAAGAAACGAACAGATTTGTGGGCATCATGGCCGACACCAAAGGACCAGAGATCAGAACGGGAATGTTCAAGGACGACAAAGCCTTTTTCCAAAAGGATGAATTCGTTGACATCGTAAAAGATGATATCCTTGGAACTAGCGATGCTTTCAGTATCCAAAGGCCAGAACTCTTTGACGACTTGAAAGTTGGAGATTACATACTAATAGACGACGGGAAAATCAGACTCGATGTCGTGGAGATGGGAAAAGACAGATTCAAATGCAAGGTTTTCAATTCAGGATACATCAAAAGCCAAAAAGGCTGCAATGTTCCGAATGTCAAACTGTCAATGCCGTTCATCTCGGAAAAGGATGATCATGATATCCGTTTCGCAGCCAGAAACAAATGCGATCTGGTAGCTCTATCTTTCTGTAGAAGGAAAGAAGATGTGCTTGCGGTAAGACAGATTCTCAAAGAAGAGAATTGGGAAAACATGGAAATCATCGCCAAGATTGAAAATCAGGAAGGTGTCGATAATCTCGATTCGATTTTGGAAGTTGCTGACGGTATCATGGTCGCAAGAGGCGATTTGGGAGTCGAAGTATCAACCCAGCTGGTACCGATCTATCAGAAGAAGATGATCAAAAAAGCCAATGAAGTCGGCAAACCGGTAATCACTGCGACGCATATGTTGGAATCGATGATGTCGTCGCCGAGACCGACAAGAGCTGAAGCCAGCGACGTGGCCAACGCCATTCTCGATGGTTCCGATGCCATCATGCTTTCCGGTGAAACCGCAGCCGGGGAATATCCGGTGGAATCAGTCCAGACGATGGACACCATCGCAAAAGCGATCGAAGAGATAATTCCTTATGAGGAAAGGCTTCAAAGATCGATCCTTTCTTCGAAACACACGACCAACGACGCCATCGGTATCGCGGTAAGCCAGACGGTTCTGACTTTACCGGACGCAAAAGTCATCATCGCCTTCACAGAGACCGGCGGTACAGCCAAGAGGATGTGCAAGTTCAGACCGGATGTGCCGATCATCGCTATCACCGACAATATCAACACTTGTCAGAGACTTTCTTATTATTGGGGAGTTTTCGCAGCGCTCGGAGAGAATATCGACGATCTGCGTCAGCATGACAAAGAAGCCATGAGAGTGGCTAGAGATTTCGGCTACAAAACAGGCGATACGATGGTTTTGACATCAGGTTGGGGTCAGAAGCATGGCAAGACCAACACGATGAGAATCGTTGACATCGAATAAAAAAACAAACGACGGTTGAGGTTGAACTGTCGTTTTTTTGTGGTAGAATTAAAGTGGTGAATCAGTATGATAATATATTTCAAACCGCTTGACGAGAATGACTTTGAAAAAATGTATCACTGGATTAATCTTCCGCATGTAAACAGATGGTGGGACAATAGACCGGTGACTTACTCCGAACTTGTCAATAAATATTCAAAAAGAATCGCAAGCGATAAATACAAAGTTAATCTATTCGGAATCAGGGATGAATTCATCGGTTTCATCCAGTCTTATATCGTGGAGGATCCAAAACTCTTCAAGACAACAGAACCCGGAGTGGGAATCGATCTGTTCATTGGAGAAAAAGATTTTTTGCACAAGGGATATGGGACTGAAGCGATCCAAACCTATATCGATGAAATCATCAAGAAAGAGTATGATGTCAAGTACGTGTTCATCGATACCGATGAAAACAATCTGGCGGCGATCAAATCATATATGAAAGTCGGCTTCAGAGTGGTCAACAGAGCCATATGCCCAGATTGTGGAACACACACCAACGTTTACATGACATTGAAACTATAGATTATAAAAAGAGCACTTGTGTTTTATCACAAGTGCTTTTGTCTTAGTTAAGATGAAATTTCTCGTTGATGTTGAAAAAGAATTTGCCTACCAGATCGGTGAATTTGTTTTTACGGAAGATCCAATATGTACCTTCCGCCAAAGCGATTGCGACGATCAGGTCGATGATATAATGTTGTTTTAGGGTCTGTGTCGAGATGATAATGGCAGATGCCATGAAATAGATGATGACTTTGGAATATCTCGGCATGCCTCTGTCGAGTCTGATACCCAAGATGCATACCCAGCTCATCAAAACATGCATCGAAGGCAAAGCGTTGCGCGGACCGGCGTGGTTGTATACCCAGAGCACAAGCCTTTGGGTGAAATCCGGATTGGTCAAAGTAAACAGTCCGGAAGTCTCTCTCCAGGCTTGAACGTCAGACTGGAAGAAGAAATACCATAGACCGCAGATGATGAAATTCACAATCAAAACAGTGAGAAGAATGTTCATGTTCTTGCGTGAACGGAAGGAGACGTAGAAGAAAGTGGCTCCCCAGAACACGTATGCCAAGATATAAGGATATATTGTCCAATCCCAAAAAGGCACTGCCTTGTTGAAATCCCAAAATATGTGACTGTAATCAATACCGGCTTTTCCCAGATTTTCCCAATACCATTGATTGCCGAAATAAGTGATTATCAGCAATGCGAATAGGAATATGAAGGGAATGATAGTATAACTGAATTTCCTGTCTCTC
>CAYZPL010000036.1:0-4380 GCA_964480415.1 uncultured Candidatus Izemoplasmatales bacterium | reverse complement strand
ATAGGATTATACCACAAAAGATTTATTATTCTCAACGTTTTTTTAAGTCTCTGCTTATAATATTGATAATAACCGAAAAATATGTTAGAATTTTATTAAATTTGTTTTGGGAGGCATCAAAATGTTCGGACACAGAAGTGATGGCAAAAGAATCAAAAAAATAGATGCTGTGATGAGGATGGTACCTCATATCATGTTTTATAGGAACGATGCTCAGGTCATGCAGTTGCAAGAAGTGGATTGTGGACCGATGGATCAATATATATTCGAAAAAAGAAAACAGGAAAAGCTTAGATTCAGTTACATGGATATTGCGATAGCAGCTTTTGTGAGAGTCTTGTCTTTGCGGCCGAAACTTAATCGTTTCGTCGTCAACGGCAGAATCTTCAAGAGAAACAACATCCAGATTTCGTTCGTGGTCAAGAAGAAATTGACGGATGAAGCGGACGAGACGACCGTCAAACTGACATTCGACGGCACCGAGAGCATCTACGACGTCAAGAAGAAGATCGACGATATCGTGGTCGCAAACAAAGGCATGGACAAAGTGAACAAGACCGACAAGATCGCCAACGCCTTGGTCAGAGGTATGCCGAATTTCATAATCAAAGCTTTGGTAAGATTCCTGATGTGGCTCGACAAACACGGCATGATGCCGAAAAGTCTGATCGAGGCCAGCCCGTTCCATACATCGGTTTTTGTGACCAATCTGAAATCGATTAAAATGGAAACGATCTATCATCATATTTATAATTTCGGAACCACCGGAATCTTCCTTTCGATGGGCAAGGAACGTTTGGAACCTGTGGTAGATCAGAAAACAAAAGAAATAGTAGTTAAGAAAATCATGCGCATGGGTTTGGTCGGTGACGAAAGAATGGCCGACGGACTTTACAGCAGTCTTTCCCTTCGCGAATGGAAGAAAATAATGGAAGATCCTCATATTCTCGAAAAGAAGAACGAGAATGTGGTCAAGGATGAAGATTAGTGAGGTGTAGAAAATGGAGATATTCTTATATTCTATAGTATTATTGATAGGTGCGTTCTTCATCTTCATCGGCATCAGATTCTTTTTCTCCCCAGAGAAGATCATCAATGCCATCCAAAAATACAAATACAAAACAACGGCCACTCCTAGAAAACAGGAGATAATCATGGCAAGGATCATGGGGATACTGTTTCTCTTGGTGGGACTTTATTTCGCTTTTGCTTCGATAGTGGCCATTATTTCATTTCTTTGATTAACATTTGAGCAATCTTCGGATTGCTTTTTTTCATGAAAAAAATAAAAAATTTAGTGGTTGTAAATACAAATATTTTCTGTTAAAATATTTTATGGTGATGTAACGTTGATATCTCGCCAAATCTGATTCTTAGGGGGTGAAGTCATGAATTTACTAAAAATAAATAAACTTAAGAAAACATTTGGCGGTAATGTTCTTTTCGAAGACGTTTCATTAGATATCAATAGCGACGACAAGGTAGCCCTTATAGGGCGGAATGGCGTAGGAAAAACCACGTTAATTAAATTGATCTTAAATGAAATTGCCCCAGATTCTGGGGAAATTTTTATTTTTAAGCAGGCAAAGATCGGTTATTTGTCACAGGATATCATCACTTCTTTGGACAATACGATGTACGATGAGTGTCTTTCCGTGTTTCAAGATATAATATCAATCGAAGAAAACATGAAAAGGGTCATGAAACTATTGGAAAGCGACCATTCGGAAGAAACGCTCAAGAAATATGCGAACATCGAACATGATTTCCATATCAATGGAGGATATGATTATCTGACCACTATCGACATGTTATTATCCAAGTTCGGGTTCTCCAAAGAAGATTATGACAGACAAGTCAAAACCTTTTCCGGGGGAGAGAAAACCCGGATCGCGTTCGCGAAGCTTCTGATGACCAAACCGGACCTTCTGATCCTCGACGAGCCCACAAACCATATGGATATCGAGATCATCGAATGGCTTGAGGATTATCTTAAGAAGTATGTCGGCGCAGTCCTAGTCGTGACCCATGACAAATATTTTATCAACAAAGTGGTAAACAAGATCTACGAGATCGACCAGAACAAGCTCGAACTATATCACGGAAACTATGACCAATACGAAGTGGAAAAAGTCGAAAGATACGAAAGACTTATGCAACAATTCCTCAAACAAGAGAAAGTTATTTCGCATTATCAATCGTATGTCGACAGATTCAGATACAAGCAGAAACTAGCCAGAACAGCTCAAGACCGGATCAAAAAGATAAATAGGATCAGGGCTAATGGAATCGAGGCGCCCAAACATGGGCACAAGAGTGTTAATATAACATTCTCCAGCCGCAGACCGACGAACTCTCATATCCTTGAAGTGGAACAGATGACTATCGGTTATGACAAACCTTTGATCGGGAACATCAATTTCAAAATGCGGGGTTTCGAGAAGATCGGCATCATCGGCCGCAATGGAACCGGCAAGACCACATTGATCAGAACGATTATGAAGGAGTTGGCACCTTTGAAAGGGAAAGTCAATTTCCTAAAAGAGGTCAAATACGGATATTTCGACCAGAATCTCGATAAATTGGACGAAAGGCTGACGGTTATGGATACGATCCACAACCTCTATCCGACTAAGACATCGTACGAGGTCAGGTCATTGCTTGCGAAAGTGCTTTTTTCCGGCGAGGATGTCTCCAAGAAAGTGTCGGTTTTAAGCGGAGGCGAAAAGGTCAAACTGTCCTTGTTGCTCTTGATGCTCGAACAACCGGAACTTCTGATTCTGGACGAACCGACGAACCACCTGGATATCGATACCAAGAATATCGTCGAGGATGTGTTCGAAGAATACATCGGACCGATCATATTCATATCCCACGACCGTTATTTCATAAACAAGGTCGCAACCAAGATAATCCATCTTGATTCCGAAGCCAAGATTTACGATGGCAACTACACAAGTTACATGAGACAGCTGGAAGCGGAGGAAAAGAAGAGTTCCGCCAAGAATCCGAAACTGAAGAGAAATCAGGAGATTGATCCCGTAAAAAAACTTGCGGAATATGAAAAACAGCTTCAGGACAAGGAACTCAAACTTGGGATACTCAAGCAAGAACTTTTCTTGAAAGACGTTTACATGAACAAGGAATTGTTCGATGAAAAGTCCCAACAGGTCAAAGGACTCGAAGCGGATATAGACAATATCTACATGGAGATAGAAGATTTGAAAATTGACTAAACTGGACAAACAAAAACAGCACAAATATGGTAAAATATTATAATGTACAACCAAGGAGGCAGGTAAGATGTTGAATAAAATAAAAAACGCGATAAAACTACATCTGGAACAGACGATTTTAGACATGTACAATAAAGAGGTAAATGTCATCGTCGAAGAGCCCAAGAAAATCGAACTGGGAGATATCTCGGTACCGGTTTTTCAGATTGTCAAGCTTTTGAGACAGCCGCTTCCGCAAGTTGTGGAGAAAGTTGTCAAATGGCTTGAAACAGGTGATTTCTACAGCTATATATCAAAAATCGAAACCGTTTCAGGGTTTATCAATATAAGTTTGGACAAAGCTAAATATGCCGAACTCGTGATTAAGGAATATCAGGGTACAAAGGACTATGGAAAGAACGGAATCGGCGAAGGCAAAACGATTTGCATCGACTATTCTTCACCGAATATCGCAAAGCCGTTTTCCATCGGCCATCTGCGTTCCACCATCATCGGCCACGCACTTGGAAACATCATGGAGAAGTGTGGCTACAAAGTCGTGAGAATCAATCATTTAGGTGACTTTGGAACCCAATTCGGCAAGATAATTTATGCCTATCTAAACTATGGAGATAAAGAAAAAGTCAAAGAGAATCCGATCGAGGAATTGGTCAAGCTTTACGTGAAATTTCATGATGAAGCTTTGGAACATCCTGAGATCGAAGACAAGGCAAGAGAGATCTTCAAGGATCTTGAGCAGGGAGACGAAGAGTATAACAAATTGTGGAACTATTTCCGCGAGGAGTCTCTCAAGGAATACATGAAAGTGTACAAGATGCTTGATGTCGATTTCGATTCGTACAAGGGCGAGGCATTCTACAACGACAAGATGCAAGCCGTGGTGGACGAACTGACAGAGAAGAATCTGCTCAAAAAGGACCAAGGAGCGATGATCGTAGATCTGGGCGAAGAATTTCCGCCGGCTCTGATCCAGAAGAGCGACGGTTCCACCTTGTATATCACAAGAGATTTAGCGGCACTTTTCTATCGTAAACACACATATCATTTCGATGAGGTTTTATATGTGGTCGGAAACGAGCAGAAACTTCACTTCCAACAACTTAAGAAAGTTGTGGAGCTTATGGGTTATAGTTTTTTTGAAGAT
>CAYZPL010000035.1:0-8217 GCA_964480415.1 uncultured Candidatus Izemoplasmatales bacterium | reverse complement strand
TTTCTTACGTAAAATTAAGTACACTCCGATTCCGACCACGAAGTAGGCTCCGTATTTGAATTCACTACCGATTTCAAAGCTCGGTTTGTTCATTGGTTCGAGATCGGAAACGATGAGAAATTCATACTCTGCAATCACATCGTTTTTATAGAACAATTTCAAATCATAGTTTCCTGGTTCTTCGACGAATACCGTTCCGCCTACCCTAACCCCGTTCAATTCCGCATTCCCGAAAATTGATAATTCGACGGAGTCGTACTCTCCTTGATCCTCTACTCCGGATACGAACGGTCTTATGTCAAAGTGCACCGTTTTTTCATATCCGTTTACCCCCTTTACAATAAGTTGATACTGCCCGGGAGAATCAATCGATCTTGACGAATAAGGCTCACCGTTAAGTGTCATCGAAAGCCCATTGGCGTAGATGATCACCGGTGAATAGAAACTTTTGTTTTCCTCGAAATCATATGATTCATCATAATCGAATACGCGTATGCTGGGGGTTATTGCGAAATCCACGATTTTCTCATAACCATTCTTTCCGATTATAGTAAGTTCGTAATCGCCTGGCTTGTAGATAGAGTCGCCGGCTTCATATTCAATATCATTTACATACAAGTCTCCAAGCGAGTATATCTTAGTGCCGTCCATATATTCTCCGTTTTCATAAATACCGTCGAAATACACATCCGCTTCGACAGTGACATCGAATTCGTAAGGTTGGCCTGTGTCTGTTATGCTTATCTGGTAATTGCCAGGAGTTGTAAGATAAACCGAATCCGCTTCGACACCGTTTATTTTGGCGTTACCCGAGAATTCGCAGAAAAAACGGCCCACATAATTATCAGTGAAAAAAAGTGTGGCATCTTCCTTCTGGTCTAGAGAATAGTATTGCGGCTCTTCGTCTCCGGTGATGACCAGAATATCATTTATCACCACAAACCCCTTCGGTCTTGATAAAATCGTCACTCGACTAATCTCATCGAAATTCAAATCATATTCGATTACCGTGGCATTTTGGAATTCCAGATCCGTTTGTGCCTTCGACGACTGGTACTTTTCGCATACAACCACAAACCCGTCCTTGTCCAATTGACCGAAATAGGTAAAGATGTCATATCCCGGTTCTACCAACGCAACCGTTTTTATGATCGAACCGTCTTCTCCATAAACTATGAAAGCCGCATCACATGTCATTCCGTTATCTTGTATCACACCACCATAAGTGATTTTCATCTGATTCGTTTCGTATACCCCGCTTTGTTCGAAGTATATGGGATTTGTCTCAGTGGTATCGGTTTGGAGTGTAAAACCAAGGAACAGGGTCAACAGCGATTTGAAGAAAAGCAAACTTGCCTGCATAAAAAAACCTCCTTGGTATAATCCATACACCAAAGAGGTTTGTTTTCTTGATTTTTTATAACAGAGCCATTGTGTCTCTGGCGATCATCAATTCTTCATCCGTTGGAATGACGTATACTTTGATTTTCGAGTCGTCCGTTGAAATCAGTCTCTCAACACCTCTGCAGGCGTTTCTTTCGAGATCGATCTTGACACCCAAAGCACCAAGTCTGTTGATGATGTTCGCTCTTGTCGATTCGGCGTTCTCACCGATTCCCGCAGTAAACACGATAGCGTCGGTTCCACCCATGTAAACATGATAGCTGGCGATATAATCGACGATTCTTTTCGCCTGGATATCGATGGCAAGCTGCGCTCTATGGTTGCCTTTTTCCGAAGCCTCCACCAATTCTCTTGAATCGGAAGACAAGCCGGATACACCAATATATCCTGATTGCTTGTTTAAGTAGTTGGTGATCTCTTTGGCTGACTTACCTTTTTTTTCCATCATGTATTCGATGATGGCCGGATCGATGTTGCCGGAACGAGTTCCCATCGGAATACCTTCAAGAGGTGTGAAACCCATTGACGTGTCAAGTGATTTCCCGCCTTTGACAGCACAGATCGACGCTCCGTTGCCGATATGGCAGACGATGACGTTTATTTCTTCCGGTTTCTTGCCCATTATTTCCGCACATCTATGGGAAACGTATTGATGGCTTGTCCCGTGGAATCCATATTTTCTGACTTGGAATCTTTCATACCAGTCATAAGGAGTGGCATACATGAATGCTTCTTCCGGTATCGTGTGATGGAATGCGGTATCAAATACTCCAACATGTTTCACGTTCGGCAAAACTTCCTTGAAAGCTTTGATTCCCGTTAGGTTTGGCCCTAAATGAAGCGGAGCCAATTCCACGATGCTTTCCAGATATTCGATTTCCTCTTCGTTGATCACAATCGATTCGGATATTCTGTTTCCGCCATGGACGACTCTGTGTCCTACTCCCGATATTTCATCATATGATTTGATTATTTGCATTTCAATCAATTTGTCCAAGACTACATTTACAGCCACCCCGTGATTAGGAGCGGAAACTGTCTCTTCGAATTTCTTTCCATCTACTTTAATTGAAAAAACCGGACTTTTCAAACCTATTCTTTCAATCAATCCACTTGTTATCATCTTTTCCTCAGGCATCTCCAACAATTGGAACTTGAGTGAAGAACTGCCTGCATTTACGGCCATTATTTTTTTCATATTTATTACTCTCCCGCTTTATAGAATTCAGTATTTGCGAACCATTTATTGGTTCTTTCAATGACATTCAACATGTCTTCTTGTTCTTCGAAAGATGGTATTTCCACCATCAGAAAGGATTTCGGTTGGACGAATTTGTCGCTTTTGTCCTGAAGGATCAAAATGCTCTTGCCCTGATATTTGAAAAACTGTTTCGGCAAGACCACCAATCCGAAAAAATACCACAGATCGTTTACTTCCTTGATGAATCCGGCTAGGGAATCGTCATCGAACAGGTTGTTGTCGATTATTCCCATGAAGAATCCGCCAGGAATGATGTTCTTCTTTTGATGCTTGATGATGTCGAAAACGTCTTTTGTCTCCAGTCCGCTGAAGTCCGTGACGATGCAATCGGAATTGGGACCGATATAGGTCAACGTGTTCTGACAGAAAACTTTATCCCCGTATCCCAGCATGTCGAACAATGCTGTCGATAGTTTGTAATTCGTCAGATCGTTGTCGACCCCGATTATCTCGGCATTCTCTTTTCTTTGATTGGCTATGGTAGTAACCAGATTCCCGGTACCGACCAAAGGATCGAAAACACTTAGCTGTTTCTTGCTATATAATTTTTCAATCAGGAAATTCATGAAGATTCCCACGCTGTCAGGGGTTATCAGCTGATTGGTCACGTTCTTGTGTTTGAACCCTCTTAAACATGCGTATTGGAATGCTTTCCTGATTTCTTCCTTTTCGAATTCGATATCGTTCAAAGTCTTGATTTTTTTCATCAAATCGTCGGCTCTCTCGGAGAATGCATCTTCAATAGAGTTGGACATGATGTTTTCGCAAGTCTTTACAAGCCCATCCAGATACGGCATTCTATATGTCTCGTACAAGATTGTCGCCGATTGATCCATGACATCGAAAAGTATTTCAACATTAGTCTGATTGACCATAACATCACCGCTATTTATTTTAACATATTGTCAGCGTATAAACAACTAGTTTACAAGCACAATAACCATCCTACACGGATGGTTATTGAATAAATATTCATATTTGTGTTATCTCTTGCCCGGATCGTAAGGAACTCCTCCCGCTTTCTGAGCCCTTGAATGCTTGGAGGTGAATGCAAGTAATACCAAAGTAATCACATATGGAACTATTTTATACAAATACTTCGAACTATCTCCCTCTAACCCGAATTTAGGGAATATTGGCAAGGAGTCTGCAACGACCGCGATCGTCTTAAAGAATGAAAAAAAACAATGCGGCAAAAAGAATCCTGAATGGTTTCCAGTTACCGAATATCATAACTGCCAGGGCCAAGAATCCATATCCGAGAACGCTTGGATTATGAGTAGTGGCATTTGCTAACGAGAACGCAAAACCTGCTATACCAGCTAGGAATCCGGAAATCATGACACCAATGTATCTCATTCTGACAACATTGATACCGACACTATCAGCAGCCTGAGGATGCTCGCCGCAAGCTCTTAGGCGTAAACCAAATTTGGTCTTATACAATACCACGAATGCGATGATAACAACTAAAATTGCAATCGGAGTCGTAATATATAGATTTTGGAAAACCAGAATATTTACCCACGATATCATAGCATTGGGATCTAGACCGAAAGAGGCTGCGTTCCACTTGACTAGTCTTGGGAGCGTTTGTGAAGAAATTCCCAATCCGAAGAACGAATATGCAAGCACGACTGCGAACGCAGGTGCGAAGATATTAAGCGCTGTTCCGCTAATTATTTGATCAGCCTTCAAATTGATGGCTGCATATGCCAGAAGCATTGAGAACAGAACTCCGGAAGCTCCGGAAACAAGCATTGTAATCACCACGGCCAATTGAGGACTGTTCGTCGCAAATGCTGAATTTGCAAAAACTTTTGTGATGAAAATGGCCCCAAACAATGATCCCAAAATCATGAGACCTTCCAAAGCGATATTTACTACACCGCTTCGCTCACTAAACATACCGGCCAATGCACCTAGCATAAGTGGTATGGCATAAACAATGGTACTGGAGATGATAATTGCTACAACATCCATCAATCCCCCACCTCCTTGATGATACTCAACTGGTCACCGGGGACTTCTTCTCCCGGATCACCAGGTCCACTTGAATCGGAAATACCACTTTTACCCGATTGGCCTCTTCTTCTTTTTGAAAATTTGTCAATCATTTGACCGACAACCAATGCGAATGCACTAAAATAAATGATAACCGAAAGGAAAATACCGGTCATATCTGGACTATATAATGCTTGGAAAGCCTGTCCGCTGACGAACATATATCCAATAAATACACTTGAAACAATGATTCCAAGCGGATTTGAGAACGCCAGCAATGCTACAGGAATACCATTGAATCCCGTCAGATCCAAATCAGGGCTGACAGAAAGTTGGATTGTACCTGCCAAATAGACGACGCCTCCAGCCAAACCTGAGAGAGCTCCTGCGATCACCATTGTGAGCACAATTGTTTTTTTCGCCTTGATGCCGGCATATTTACTGGCTTCCTTATTACGACCACAAGCTTTTATTTCGTACCCGAAAACCGTTTTTTCAAGAACGATATATATTACAATGGCAACACCTATTGCGATGAAAATGCCAATATTTATGAAAGGTGAATTTAATAAATCCTTCAATCCCAAATCTGGTAATATTCCACTAGCGTTATGTATCCAGACCGGGTCCACTTTGTTAGTTAGTTTGATGTTCATATGCGTATTGAGAATCAACAGGTTGACGAGATATAATCCCGCCCAGTTGAGCATGATCGTCGTGATAACCTCGTTTATATTGAAAATCGCTTTGAACAAACCAGGAATAAATCCCCAGATAGCTCCGGCAATCATACCGACGATAAGTGCAGCCCACCAAGGAAGATTCAGCACGATGGCTCCGTAAAGAGCGAAAAATGCACCTAAAGTAAATTGACCTGAGGCTCCAATGTTGAATAATCCGGCTTTGAATGCAAATCCTACCGACAGACCAACCAAAATCAATGGTGCTGTCTGATACAAAATATTGAAGAAACTACCCGATGTCTTAAATGGATACGCTAAGAAGTCACCCATTGCAATAAATGGTATATGATAATTAGAGGATGTTTTAAATGTTTCAAATAAAAATAACAATATGAATCCAACTAAAAGTCCAACGACAATCGAAATCAAAGATGACATGATTGTTTTGTTTCTATCGGAAATTCCAGTATTTTTTTGTTTAGGTGATTGAATAGCTTTATTGATTTTAGGCATTTACAAGCACCTCAGTTTTTGCATATTTTGGCTGTACTTTCGAGCCCACCATGTAAAGGCCCATTTCCTGAGCCGTTGTTTTCTTAGGATCAAGCTCGCCAACGATCCTGCCATTGTACATGACAAGAATTCTATCACTGATATCCATTACTTCTTCAAGTTCCAGACTCATAAGCAACACTGCTTTGCCAGAATTTCTTTGGTGGATCAACATTTTATGGATGTTTTCAATCGCGCCAACATCAAGTCCGCGTGTCGGTTGCACCGCAATCAAGAGATCCGTATCGCAGTCAATCTCCCGGGCGATAATCGCTTTTTGCTGATTACCACCACTCATGCTTCTTGCAACGGTGTTCGGTCCCTTTCCAGAACGAATATCGAACTCTTCAATCAATTTCTTGGCATGACTTATAAAATAACCCCTATTGATAAAGCCGTTTTTCTGGAACCCTTTCTGAAAATACTTTTTCATTGCCAGATTCTCAGCCAATGTGAAATCGAGAATAAGTCCATGTTTGTGCCTATCTTCAGGAATGTGTGTCATTCCAATCAGGTTTCTTTCTCTGATGGTTGCTTTGGTGATATCTTTACCGTTTAAAAGGATTTTTCCACTAGTTATCTTTTCCAAACCAGTGATACCATAAACAAGTTCACTTTGTCCATTGCCTTCGATACCGGCAATACATAGAATCTCACCTTGTTGTAATTTGAATGATACATTGTTGACCGCATTGTTTTTATGTAATTTACTTGGCACAACAATATTATCAACTTCCAATATGACATTTCCTAGTTTTTTCGTGTCAGGCACTGTCACGGCTTCAATCTTCCTACCGACCATCATCTCTGACAATTCGTCGATGTTTGTCTTGTCGACATCGACCGTTCCCATATATTTTCCTTTTCTCAAAACTGTCACTCTGTCACAAACTGACATGATTTCATTCAGTTTGTGAGAGATGAATAGGATTGATTTACCTTCCTTGATCAAGTCTTTCATGATCTTCATCAATTCGTCGATTTCCTGAGGAGTTAGAACGGCTGTTGGTTCGTCGAAAATTAGAATTTCGTTTTCCCGGTATAGCATTTTGAGTATTTCTACCCTTTGTTGCATACCAACAGAAATGTCTTCTATTTTCGCATCTATATCAACTTTTAAATTGAACTTGTTACTTAACTCTATAACCTTTTTTCTTGTTTCTTCGGTAGTCAAGAATCCATATTTCGAAGGTTCTGCTCCAAGTATTATATTCTCCAACACCGTGAAAACTTCGACTAATTTGAAATGTTGATGGACCATTCCGATCCCTAAATCATTTGCGTCATTAGGGTTTGAGATTTTAACTACTTCTCCATTTTTCTTGATCACACCATCTTCTGGAACATACAAACCGAACAAAACACTCATCAAAGTCGACTTCCCAGCTCCGTTTTCACCTAAAAGGGCGTGAATTTCACCTTTTTTCAACCTTATTGTAATGTCGTCATTTGCGACGATTCCCGGAAACTCCTTACGGATATGTTCCATTTCAATAATATAGTTCTCCATAAAAATCCTTTCTATATTAATACGTTCCATTTCTGAAAATATTATAACATAAAGAAAAGAAAAGGGCTAAGCCCTTTTCAAAAAAGTTGTTTATAGAACTTTTTATCCTAATGTAACAGTAACTTGAGAAGTAGCAAAATCAGTTGCGGCTGTTCCAGTTGCTGAAGTATCATTCACAACGATGTCGCCTGTAACCAATTTAACGTAGATAGCGATATATTGGTCGATTGTGAAGTTTTGGAATCTCCATGCAGCAAAATTAGTTGGAAGACCAACACCCATGTTTGCAACACCTAAATGAGCTGTTTGTCCAGCCATGTCAGCAGGCCATGCTTTGCTATTATCATACCAAGCTGTTAGTGATTCAACTACTGAAGATGTCAAACCTTTCATAGCTGATGTGATGATTGTAGGAGATTCTGCATGTTGATCTACGTCAACACCGATTACCAATCCGTTATTGTCTTCTGCAGATGCTACTACAGATTGATAAAGTTTTCCACCACATGCGAATACAGCTTGTATTCCACCAGTTGTATACCACAAGCCCATCTTAGTCTGTAAATCAGGGCTAGGTACGAATGCGCCTGAATAGTAGTATTGGATTGTTACTGAGTTATCTGGTAATTGTAATTCTTGGGCTGCATAAGCAGCGCCTTGAACGAATCCATAACCATAACGGATAACTGCAGGAACAGCCATTCCACCGACGAATCCAAGATGTCTCAAGCCATCTTCTACAACTGCATAACCAGCCAAGAATCCAGCTTGTTCTTCATGATACAATACACAGTGAACATTTG